>JAEYZB010000141.1 GCA_023428205.1 Bacteroidota bacterium
AACATTGGTACAGACCGAAACACCGGAAGAACCCCAAATTACCAACGCTCCAAAATCGTTTGCCAATTGGCTGTCATTATTAGAACCCGAAGTGGCGCAAAAAAACGAGGTGAAGGCGCCTGCGAAGCCGAAAGATGAGTTGGAACAGCTTATTTTGGCGAATGCACAAACGGTTTTATTTACCAAAACACTGGAGCAGGAAACGCACTACGCCAAAGGATTAGACTCGTTTTTATACCGTGAAAAACGAAAAAAACAGAAAAAAAACGAGGCGCAAAACGGAGAATTAGTCACAGAAACCTTAGCGAAACTCTACATTCAACAAGGGTTTTCCGAACGCGCCATTGAAGTTTACGAAAAGTTGCGTTTGAAAAATCCCGAAAAAAGTGCTTACTTCGCAGTCCAAATTGAAAATTTAAAGAAATAACTATGTATATTTTAATCACCATTCTCATCATATTAGTGTGTGTTTGCTTATCTGCTATTGTGCTAATTCAGAACCCAAAAGGCGGTGGCGTAAATGCATCATTCAGCGGAGCAAGTCAACAGTTATTCGGAGCTTCCCGCTCATCAGATGTTGTGGAAAAAGCGACTTGGACCTTAGCGGCTTTAATGTTGGTTTTCTGCTTGGCTACTACTTTTTTTATTGACAAAAATGCCGCTTCAACGGCTACGCAAAAAGCAGCACCGGAAAAAACAGATGTTGAAAAACGCTTGAACGAAACAGGCGGATTTAACCAGCCGATTGCGCCTGTGCAAACACCGCAACAACAACAGCCGCAACCTACTGCTCCAAGCAAATAAGGATTGCCGACTTCTCCAATCAACCGCACTTTATTGTTTTACAATGGTCCACTCAAAGGTGATTATTGTATCTTTGAATTAAACACGCTACTATGGCTCGCAAAAAGAAAACAGAAGAGGACGTTCAGAATGAAAATGAATTTCTGAAAATGAGCCTGATGGCGGAGTTTGGCGGTGAGTTTATGGACGGAAGCGAATTACCGGCAGAAGTAGAAAATCGTTTTCTAAAAGAAATTCAGAAGTTTCATCGCTTGCAAAGCAACGCGCCTGTAGCAAAAATTTATGATTTGCTCGGTCGCCCCGAATATGATCATGCAAATGATTTGAGCGATGCGGCTATCAAAAAACAAGTTCATTTTCTGCAAGACGCATTGGCGAAACAGCAGATAATCGTGCTCTCTCTTTCCAAAGTAAACGACCGCGAATTTTATCGCTTCATTGTCGAGGAAGTTTTCAAAATTGAGGCGATGGTGTTTCATTCGAGCAATTTCACGATGAATATCATTTACGAAGATTATTATCCGAGTGAAGAAGCGAGCGCGAAAATCAGTTGCTTGGGCGCTTGTAATGTCATTTTCAATTACGGAATGTCCGCTTTCCCGTATATGTTTTCGGAAGACATGAAAAACAGACTCGGGCTTTCGATGGACATCGATGATTTGGTGGAAGCCATTGATAAATTTCAGGCAGCGTTCAATCAAATGGAATTGCTCGACAGCGGAGTGAATACCATCAGTATCCATGAAAATACAGCCGAAGCAAACGTTTGGGTGGAATACAAGGCACAAACCGAAAAAGGGAAACGCTTTAAAAAACAAAACACGACTCTTGACTTTCGACTAGAAAAAATGAACGATAATCAATGGCTCGTTACGCAAGTTGTTTGCGCAGAATTAAACGTTTAAAGTGGTGCGAAAAAATGAGCACGTTACACTTTAGACAACACTAACGAAGAACAATTTCCTCCAAACCCGAATGAATTAGACAAAACGTGTTCGATTTTTTGACCCATTTGTAATTCGCGTACCGGCTCAAAATTCAGTTCCTGCATTTTATTTTTAAACCGAAGATTGGGAAAAATCACGCCATCCTCAATTGCAATACATGAGTACACAGCTTCCACTCCCGCACATGCGCCAAGCGTATGGCCTGTATAGGTTTTTGTAGAACTCACAGGCGGAATCGTTTCGCCAAACAATCGCGCAATCGCAACGCCTTCGGAGGAGTCATTATTTGCGGTTCCTGTTCCGTGTAGATTGATATAATCAATTTCTTCGGGAGCTAAATTTGCCATTTGCAACGCGCCTTGCATCGCTAAAAAATTTCCGCGCCCTTCGGCAGAAGAGGCTGTTTGATGATAAGCGTCATTGGCGTTTGCGTAGCCGCTCAAAATAATTTGTGGTTTTTGAGAAAGTAGTGTTGCTATTTTTTCGGAAACTAAAACGACATACCCCGCACCTTCGCCCAAATTCAAGCCTTTGCGCGTATCGTCAAACGGACGGCACAGCTCATTATCCAATATCATCAACGAATTAAACCCGTTCAATGTAAATATGGAAAGCGCATCCGTTCCACCCGCTACCGCCCAATCAATTTGCCCTTGCTTTATCAAACGCGCTGCGTACATAATTGCATTCGCGGCCGATGAACAGGCTGTACTAATCGTGGTAACAAAATCTGAAATACCCAATTTTTCGGCAACAAGTTCTGTAGCCGCTCCACTGTCATGATGTATCACATCGTGCAGTTTTCCGCTTTGATTATCCTTCAAAAATTCCTGAAAAAAATGTTCTGTTTTGTCC
>JAEYZB010000253.1 GCA_023428205.1 Bacteroidota bacterium
CTTTGGCTGCCCGGTAAAAAAAGTGGTGTGCAAAGGCGCCGGTGCAGGCATCTTGAAGGACATTCCCAAAATGATCAAGATGACGGAGGCGGTGGTGAAATCGACCAAACTTCCGGTGACGGTAAAAACGCGTTTGGGTTGGGACGCTTCGACCATCAGAATTATAGAAGTAGCAGAACGTTTACAAGATGTGGGTGTTCAGGCGATTTCCATTCACTGCCGTACGAAACATCAAATGTACACCGGCAAAGCCGATTGGAGTTGGATTGCGAAAGTGAAAGAAAATCCGCGTTTGCACATTCCTGTTTTCGGCAATGGCGATGTGCATAATGGAAAAGATGCCTACGAAATGCTGAATACTTACGGTGCAGACGGAGTAATGATTGGTCGCGCATCGATTGGCTATCCATGGATTTTCCGTGAAGTGAAATATTTTCTCGCCACAGGCGAACAGCTTGCACCTCCGACTCTACAAGAACGCCTAACCGCTTGCCGCGAACATTTACACCGTTCCATAAAATGGAAAAATGAAAAACTCGGCATCTTGGAAATGCGCAGACATTACGCCCCTTATTTCAAAGGATTGCCGAACGTGCGCCCGTTTCGTGGGCGTTTAGTGCAAACGATGGACGTGAATGAAATTGAGTCCATTTTACTGGAAATGGAAGCCCATTATGAAAATGTGCAAATCGAGGCAATAGAGCGGGTTTCGGAAATAGCAACAGCGTTTGCTGATTAAACGTGCTCATTTTTTTGCACCATTTCATTTCTCGCAGAGGCGAAAAGCCTTTCTTCTATTTTTCATTTTTAATTGTTTCCTTCCTGCTCGTTTTTTTCACCCATTTGAGTCGCATGTTTTACCACTCCTGCTTACGACTTATTACTTACAACTTACGACTAAAATTTTTAAACTTGCAGCCCATTGGTAAATAAAATCCTATGAAAACAACAAAACAAATTACGTGGCAAAGCCCTTCTAACATTGCACTCATCAAGTATTGGGGGAAACACGGAAATCAATTGCCGAACAACACATCTATCAGTTTTACATTGGAGAAATGTTTTTCAGAAACGACTTTATCCATCGAACCGAAAGCTTCATCATCAAAAGAAATTGAACTGCGATTTTATTTTGAGAAAAAGGAAAACCTCGCGTTCCGAATTAAGATTTTAAAATTCTTTGAAAGCATTCACAAAGACTTTTCGTTTTTGCGCGATTACTCTATTGTGGTAAACTCAATGAATTCATTTCCGCATTCATCGGGCATTGCTTCTTCTGCTTCGGCTATGAGCGCATTGGCATTGTGTTTGTGTTCGATGGATGACACGCTAAACAAACGCAAAACTCCGAAGGAAGAGTTTTTACAACGCGCCTCTCATTTTGCACGTTTGGGTTCAGGAAGCGCATGCCGTTCGGTCTATCCGCACATTGCCTCATGGGGAAAAAATAAATTGGTAAAAGGTTCGAGCGATAAGTTCGCAACTGATTGCAGCAGTTGGTTGCATCCAATTTTTAAAACGTATCAAAACAGTATTTTAATTGCCTCATCGGCCGAGAAAAAAGTTTCTTCTCGCGTGGGACATTCCTTGATGGAGAATAATCCGTTTGCAGAAGCGCGCTACAAGCAAGCAGAACAAAATTTTGCCGACTTGACGAATGCTTTACAAACAGGCGATTTGGAAAAATTCGGGACGATTACGGAAAATGAAGCCTTGACGCTGCACGCGCTGATGATGTGTTCCAATCCTTCATTTATGCTGATGTCGCCCAACACATTGGCGATGATTGAAGCAATCCGCGACTTTAGAAATGAAACAAAATTGCCGGTGTATTTCACTTTAGATGCAGGCCCAAACATTCACCTACTCTATCCGAAAAAAATTGCAGAGAAAGTACAGGATTTCATTGACATCGAATTGAAGCCGCTTTGCGAAAACGAGCGAATCATTTGGGATAATGTGGGGAAAGGAGCGAAAATAATCAAGTAGAAAAGTTTGTAAAGTTCATAAAGCAAAAAGTAATCGGTTCAGTCGTTCTACTTTATGAACTTTCGACTTCATAAACTTTACAAACTGAAATGGCTAAAAGCAAGAAAAAGAAGTTTCCGACATTCAACGCAAAAGTACTTTTGTTTGGTGAGCATATCATCAATAAAGGAGCACGCGGTTTAGCGTTGCCGACTGATTTGTACACAGGAAAACTGGCGTTCTCATCTGCCAAAAAACATCCGTCTTGCGAACACCTGGAATATTTGGCGTCCTACATTATAAAGCATCCAAGCATTGAAAAGAAAATTGCGATAAATGATTTTCTGACCGACATAGAAAATGGTTTGATTTTTGAATCGGATATTCCTGTCGGTTATGGCTTAGGAAGTTCGGGAGCGTTTGTGGCATCTATATTTGAAGCATACGGAAATGAAGCCTTGAAAAAAGCTGACAGCGCACAAATCAAAAATTATCTGGCTTCTTTGGAAAGTTGTTTTCATGGCAAAAGTTCGGGTTTAGACCCAATCGT
>JAEYZB010000012.1 GCA_023428205.1 Bacteroidota bacterium
GGATATTGCTGATGATAAAAGGTTGGATTTAGTGGGCATTATGCCTGATGTATATGATGAACCGATTGCGGATATTTCCATTGTTCCGACCTATATGGTTAGTCGTTTGGCGCGAAAAAAGGTAAAAGCGGTTTTGAGCGGAGAAGGAGCCGATGAGATTTTTGGTGGCTACACGTGGCAACATGATTTCTTTCAAAAAAATTACCCGGAATCCTTTTGGGAACAAGTGAAACTAAAGTTTAAACCAACAGATATTGTTTCTTTTTATGCGCAAGCCATGGCAATGGGCTGGTTTGATGGCGATGAATTGAAAAAAATGCTTCATCCGAATTTACATTCATTTATTCCCAAAGATGTAAATTGGTTTTACCGAAAAAATTACCGCAAAGATTTGTCGCCAATAAAGGCTGTCCAGCACTTGGATATAAAATGTTTTATGGGGGAGTTGGTGTTGACAAAAATTGATCGCGCAAGTATGGCAAATTCCTTGGAAGTGCGTGTTCCGTTTTTAGATCATGAATTATTTGAATACATTTTTAGTTTGAATGAGAAACAATATTTCAAAAAAACGCAAACAAAATTCGTTCTCTATGAAAATATAAAGAACCATCTTCCACAAGAAATTTTGCAACGCAAAAAACAAGGATTTGTGGGGCCGGATACGTATTACATGAATTTGGATTGGTATCGACAGCAACTAAAAGGCAGTAAATTGGTAGAACATGAAATTATTCAACAATCGTATATTGAAGACTCGCTGAGGGAATCTCACTATTGGAGGTTGTGGAAAATTCTTGTAATGGAAAAATGGTTTCAGAAATGGGCGGCATAACTCTTTGTCATTTATTCCTATATTAGCTTTTCAGAATGAGATTCAAATATTGCTATACACTTCTTTTTTTTCTTGTATCGCTTGTTTCGCGTGCGCAAAACGAGCCGCAATTTACGCAGTTTATGTTTCAGCGAATGTTGGCAAATCCTGCGGTGGCCGGCAGCGAGAAAGGATTTGGTATTTCAGGGATAGCGCGTTTTCAATACACAGGGTTATCCAATAGGATTTCTACCACGCAGGGACTTTCCGGTTATTCGTCTGTAGATGAATTACATGGCGGTGTGGGGGTGACATTGATGAATGATATTATAGGGTTACAGCGTACGACTACCGTCAATTTTTCTTATGCTTATCAAAAACATTTTTCCGATTTTTCATTAGGTGTAGCGGCAGGAGTGGGTTTTATTAATTCGAATTTGGACGGAGCAAATATTATAACACCTGGTGGAGATTATGAAGGTTCGGTAAATCACAATGACCCTAATTTGCCAATTTCAAACTCCGCTGCGTTTTCCCCTGATCTTTCCGTGGGTGTTTATTTTGCGAGTGAGAAATTTTTCGCTTCAGTCTCTGCGAATCATTTGTACACGGCCTTAAAAATTAAAGGGGTCAGTAATTCGGTTACGTTCAATTACGATAGAACATTGCAGGTAAGCGGAGGCTATAATTTTAAACTCGGCACAAAAATTCAGTTGCAACCATCGATACTTTTGAAAACAAATTTTCAGCATCTACAAACAGATGTTGCGGCAATTTTTACGTTTGTGAATACTATATATGCCGGATTGGCGTTTAGAGGGTATAGTGCGAAGTCGGTAGATGCTTTGCCTATCTTCGTAGGAGCAAATATTAAAGGGG
Source organism: Bacteroidota bacterium (assembly GCA_023428205.1). Classification (GTDB taxonomy): domain Bacteria; phylum Bacteroidota; class Bacteroidia; order Chitinophagales; family LD1; genus CALAYL01. Next base: position 1,691 of record JAEYZB010000012.1, read on the forward strand.
TGAACGTGATGTATAGTTATGATATTAATATTTCGTATTTGAGAAAATTCAATGGTGGTACTCATGAAATAGGGCTTACTTATTTTCTTCCGTATAAGTCTCGAGATGTAAATGGCTATTTTTATCACAACTCGCGTTTTTTATGACCCAAAATGAAACATTAACATTAAAATCTACGTAGATACAAAAAAATAAGGGGTAGGTTGCTTGGGAATTCAAAAATATTTTTCTTAAGTTTACAACTTGTAAAAAGTGAATAGACCAAAACTGAGTCAGAATAAATTATAAAAACAGCACAAATTGAATCCGAATGAAAAAGGTTAAATTGTTTATCGGAGCGGCATCAGCTTTTCTGGCGTTGTTCTTGGCAGGTTGCGAAGGCGGAAACAATGGTCAATTGATTGGGGAGCAAGATCGCCCGCGTTGGAATCCGATTAATCCTTATGGAATGGTATTTATACCATCTGGCGTATTGCATATTGGACCTAGTGATCAAGACGTAAACGGAGCTTCTGTTGCCCGTGCAAAACAAGTCTCTATCGTTGCTTTTTATATGGACGATACAGAGATTACCAATAATGAGTATCGTCAGTTTGTGAATTGGGTTCGTGACTCTGTGGCGCACACTTTATTGGAACACACGAAGGAAGATGCTAACTCAGGAAAGTCTCAAATTGACTGGAAACAAAAAATTGACTGGAAAAAAACGGAAGGTAACGAGCAATTGGAGGATATCTTCATAAAAGAAGACCAACGCTTCTGGGGACATAAAGAAATTGATGTAAGTAAACTTTGGTATGCTTTCCAGTGGATAGATTATAAAGCGGCTGCGCTAACTAAAAACAAAGGTAAAGAAAGAAGTACCTTTATTAAACATGATCAGTGTTTGATTTATCCTGATACATTGGTGTGGGTGCGTGATTTCACTTATTCATATAACGAGCCAATGACTCGTCAGTATTTCCATCACCCTGCTTATGACGATTATCCGGTGGTAGGAGTGAGTTGGTATCAAGCGAAAGCATTCTGCGCATGGAGAACTCGCTTATGGGAAGATTATAAAACGGAGCGGGGAGAACCATTGAATGATGAGTTCCGCTTGCCGACAGAACACGAATGGGAATATGCCGCTCGTGGAGGTAAAAAATTAGCACCATATCCTTGGGGCGGTCCTTATGTCCGTAACTCTAAAGGTTGTGTGTTGGCAAACTTTAAGCCGGGTCGTGGAAACTATCCTGAAGATGGAGGATTCTATACGGTTCGAGCAGATTCATATTGGCCTAATGATTATGGCTTATATAATATGGCTGGAAATGTTTCTGAATGGACTTCGGGAGCATACCACGAAGGGGCTTATTCGTTCATTCATGATTTGAATCCTGATATTCGTTATGATGCAGAGCCGAATGATGCGGAAACATTAAAACGTAAAGTATTGCGTGGTGGTTCTTGGAAAGACATAGAATATTATATCCAAACAGGTACACGTCATTGGGAATATGCGGATACGACTAAATCGTATATCGGATTCCGTTGTGTAACGACTTTCTTAGGTCGCGACATTGCAGACGTTAGATAATAACTTACATACTATTTTGGCAATTTAATTCGTTAAGTTAATAACACAAAAACTTTTTTATTTAAACACTCAAAAAAACCTAAAAAAATGGCATCAGAAAAAAAAGCGGGTCTTATCTCACAACTCTTCGAAACACAAAAAGGTAAAACGTATTTGAATTACGCGTACTCTTTCGGGGCAGCAGTCGTAATCTTGGGAGCGTTATTTAAAATTATGCACTGGCCTGGTGCTGAGCCAATGTTGATTGCAGGAATGGGAACAGAGGTACTTATCTTTATCATTTCCGGTTTTGAACCGCAATATATAGAAGCACACTATAACTGGGAAAATGTATATCCGCAATTGTTATCATCTGCATCGGTAGCTCCTAAACCGGCTTTAGTCGGAGGTGGTTCGGATTCTGTAACACAACAATTAGATAAACTATTGAGTGATGGGAAAGTTGGTCCTGAATTAATCGGAAGTTTAGGTAAAGGATTGGAATCATTAAGCACAAGTGTTTCCCAAATGTCGGATTTGACTAATGCAACGGTTGTTTCGAATGAATTTGCTACTAACGCAAAAGCGGCATCAGGTTCGATTTCTACTTTTGCTACTGCAGCAATCACAGCTACTCAATCATTATCAGGATTGCAGACGGCTTCTGTGGCATTGACTGAAACGGCAGAAGATGCGGTAAAATTTAAAGAGCAGTTGGCTACGTTGAATAAAAACTTGGCATCCTTGAACTCTGTTTATGGTAATATGCTTACGGCAATGCGTGCGTAATTAAATACACTCAATTAACTTAAAAATAAAAGTAGAAACAAATGGCAGGTGGTAAACTGACGCCAAGGCAGAAGATGATTAACATGATGTATCTCGTGTTAACAGCTCTCTTGGCAATGAACGTATCGAAAGAAGTCTTGAACGCCTTTACTTTGGTAAATGCGGGTTTGCAGACATCCAATAGCTCATTGGTTAGTAAAAATAATATTATTTATAATCAATTTGCAAAGCAAGCGGAGACACAGGAGAAGGCAAAACCCCTCTATGCAAAAGCATTAGAGGCTAAGAAAATTGCAAAAGAAATATACGATGATATTGAGGCATACAAAAAGGATCTCATTACAAAAGCAGGAGGAGTGGTAGATGGCGAAATTGTGCAGCGTGATAACATTGATATTGGTACGCATCTTTTTGTAGAAAACGGAGGAAAAACAGGCAGAGAGTTGTACAGTAAATTGGCAAATGCCCGCAAACAGTTTATGAAGGTTGATTCAGGCGTTGTTATTCCTTTGAATCCGGACGATGTGATGAAGGGGAAATCTAAAGAGTTGACTAGTAAAGGTTGGGAGTATGCTACATTCAACCACGTACCGGTGACAGCAGCGGTGACAATCCTTTCTAAATTTCAGAATGACGTAATTGCTTCAGAGGGTATCGTTATTGAAAACTTGTTCAAGAGCATCAACGCTAATGACTTTAAATTCG
>JAEYZB010000084.1 GCA_023428205.1 Bacteroidota bacterium
GAATAATGGAATGAACCGCATTGCTGTCAGCCGGAAAATCGTTGGTTGCCTTTTCCAAAGAATAGGCAATGGGGGTCATGCCTCGTGGCGTTAGTTTTTGTAGCGCATTTTTTAAAGCGTTAGGAGATTTGTCTTTGAATGACACGAGCAGTCGAGAGTCTTTGCAGTTTCGCTGTTCACGCGGAAAATCTGCTCCGAAGGCGCGCAGCGCAAAATGCACATTCGGATATTTTAGGCGCAGAGAATCGGCTAAATTCACTAATATTTTTTTGGCGGCATCCATGCGGTTTTGTCCGTCCCATTCACCATTCATGCTGCCGGAAACGTCCAAGAGAAAAAGAATTTTCACTTCCGTAGGACGAAAAGAGGCTTGCTGTGCACGCAACGTGATGGCTGAAAATAGAAAAACAATAAGGACGAAAAATGGCCGCATTTCTTTTAAATGATGGTTGAAGGTATGAAATAAACGCAATTTTTATGGGGTTCGTATCGGTGCCGGAGCGGGATTCATTTGCGTCCCGCGATTATTCATTGTGGGCGGAGGTGAAAGAATTTTCATTCTGCCGAGATAATAGTTCGCGCTTTTTTCATCATTTTTTTCAGTACTTAGAGTGTATAGTGTATTGGCGATTTGATAATCGCGGCTGTTTAACTGAAACGCTTTTTCAAAATACATAAATGCGTTTTCGCGGTCATTCATCTTCAAATAGATTTTACCGACATTTACGTAAGGGACATAGTTATCGGGCATAGCCGAAATACCCATTAGGCAGACTTCCAGCGCCTTTTGAAAATTGTTTTGGCGAAAATAAATAGCGCTTAAGTTTGCATAAGCAACAGACCTCATCGGATTTACTTGAATGGTTCGTTGATAGTAGGCTATAGCTTCCTGTGTTTTTCCTTGTCCTTCTAAAATCATCGCAATATTCATATAGGAATCCGAAAATCCCGGTTTGATGCGAATGGTATTTTGGAATGCTTTAATGGCTTTGTCATATTCTCCCAAGGTATAGAGCGTTCTTCCTAGGTCAAAACTGGGGTTCATGAAATCGGGATAAATTTCCAAGGCGCGTTCAAAGTGTTTTGCGGCCTCTTGTCGCAATTTGAATTGCTCGGTAGCCGGAGCTGTGTTGGCTTTTAGCCCTAAGTGTACCGCCAATAAGTTATGGGCTTGTGCCGAATTGTCGAGATGCCCGATGTCATTTGAAAATAAGGTAACGCGGTCTTTCCAATCGTTGTTTCGGGCAATGGTGATTCCGGAGAAAATAAGAAACAGAACGCCTAAAATGGCTTTTAATTTTAGGGGTAATTCTGTTGGGGTTTTAGCAGGGAGTGCTTTCCATAATTCAAACAATAAATAGGTTACTATCAGCACGAAACCGAGACTCGGAATAAATAAATATCGATCCGCCATCATGCCCGGCAGCAGATTGAAAATAGGGAGAACGGAAACAATAGAGACTAAATAAATAATAATGCCGAATGAAATGATTGGCTTCTTTCGGTAAAAATAAAGGGCGGTCAATCCGAACACTAAGTAAAGGAGAAAAACGGCAATCGGGTAAGGGTTCCAAAAGTTGAGGACTTCAATGTATTTGTAACCGTAATAGTAGGAGAGAGGATATGGGATGATGGTAAGTTTTAAATATTTTGCGGCAATGTCCATAGACGTTCCTAATTTATCACTTAAAGGTGTTTCGCTGGTTATAGGAATTTCAACAAATCCTAACGGGCGATTCATTTCAGAAATGACAGAAGGGGCGACAAGGTTGCGTACTCGATTGGGCAACTCGTTATCTTGAACGGCTGTTAAACGGTTCTCAAAGGTATTTACAGAAAACAAGATGTATGCAACAAATAGAAACAGGGAAAAAATCAATAAATAGTTTGACCGTTTTTCTTTTTGCTGTGAAAAGTAAGCCAAAGCTAATATCGGCAAACTCCAATTGAAGTGAAAAAATTCTTTTCCAAAAACGCGAGAAAATCCATCGAGACTAACCATTGTGGCAAACGCGAAAATCCAGTATTTATATTTGTTTAGCTTGGGATGTAAATAGGCGATAAGTAAAATGATTGTGCCGGCTATTAGGGTCAGTTTGGGAAACATAGAGACGGTATATATCCAAACGAGAAGGGCTGTGCCAAGCAATATAACCCGCTGTGTGCCTTTAGCTCGAAAGGCTAAAATGATGAATGGCAACGAAATTAAACTAGTGGTATAGTGCGTAGGAATTCGGAAGAACGACTGATACCACAATAATCCGAGTATAATGATAACGGACAGCGTAATTTTCCATTGCCAATTTATAATAAACCATAACACTAAAGCGGTACACAGCGTTAATTGGAATTTCAATAACTGTCCGGTATATAATGCAAGGGCGGAAAAACTCAGCAGTAGGGAAATTATGACGGTTAAAACAATAGATGTTGTGTCTGAAAATTGCTCGCGTGAAAACTGTGGGGAGTAGTCTGTAAAATTAGCTTTCACTTTAGTCCATACGGCCGATGGTCGAATTTGTTCGAATGAAAAATATTTCAGCAAATAGAGGATACTATTGATTGCGAGAATTGCGAGGATGAAGAAAATGCGGCTTTGCAAGGAACTTATATATATCAAAGCGAAAACCGGTATCAGTAAAATAATGCTCACTATAAAGATGTGTTTAAATTCAACGTCTCGGAACAAAACGAGTGCCAACGGGATAAAAATGACAAATGAGGTAACGGTTTGTTTTGATAAAAGCGCAAAAAGATATGCTGCAAGTATTGGAATTAAATACAGCCATTTTTTTGTTTCTACAAACTTCAATGCAAAAAATAACGATAGCAATGCGCCACCAAGAGCCATAATTTCATCGCGATTTTTGATGCTGTCCACAATTTCGGTGTGGGTGGGATGGACCGCAAATAAAAGGACGGTGAAAAGAGATACTAATTCCCACTTTCTACTCAGTAATTTACGTAACACCAAAAATAAGAACACGCAGAGTAGTGAATATAAAATCACATTGATAAAGTGGCTTACGTGTGGGTTGTCGCCAAAAAGATCATGTTCTATGGCAAATGAAAGTAATACCATCGGGCGATATTCGTAACTGTAACCGGAGGCGTCTTTATAATACGGCTCAGTAAAAATTTGATCGATTGCAGCAATACCTTTTGAGGTGAGACGATGATTTTGAGTAACTAATTCATCATCTAGGTTGTAATCGTTTTTTATGCCGTTGGCGAAGACAAAGAAGCTCACTAAAAAAACGAGCAGGGCGTAACGATTTCTTGAAAAGAATGAATTCCCTGTCGTTGTTGTTACCGTATTGCTTTTTACAGCAGCGATTTTTTTGTTTTTTATTTTACTCACGTTGTGCAATATACATGCGAAAAGCGAAAGAGGAAAATTTCGCTTCGGCTTTTACTTAAAAAAATGCCCGCTACTTGGTAGCGGGCATTTTTTACGAAAGATTGGTCTCTTTTATTGTTTGATGAATTTCTTCGTTACGCTTACGTTTGCATTTGACAAATCACGCACGGTAGCAAAATAGATGCCTGATGCATAATTTGAAATGTGCAGGATGGCGTTATCGTCAAATTTTTTGGTTTGAAGTCTGTTTCCAACAACATCGGTAACCGTCACTTCGTATTGTGTTTTTGCCGGTTTATTTACGAAAAGGTGGACAAGGTCAGATGACGGATTCGGGAATAAGGTAGCCGTCAAGTCTGTTTCGGTTATCGTGTTCACAGCCGTTGGATAGTGTGGGTTTATACAAACTCCTCCCATCGTGTTATCTATCATTGGGAAACGAATTTGTGTAGGGTGCTCTGGAGAGAAGTGTACACGTTGTACGGCTACACGAGGACTCATTTCTTGGCCTTCAAAAACATACGTTTGTCCATCGCCCGGATTTCTTCTGAAGAATTCTCCCGGTTCGAGAGGTAAGTTTGGATTCACCTGGTAGCGAGTGAAACTTGAACTGCTTATCAGCACCACTATTTTGTGTCCTCTTGCCCAGCTGTAACCAATCGGCAACATCGTAAATTCGTAGTCTAATACTTCTCCGGAATTGATATTTACGTGAGGGATTTGAATGTCTTCCGGACTTTCATCCCAATCAGTCAATGCTTTAGCATAGTCACGGGCACGAGCATTTACGACACCTTCATTAATAAAGAAGATTCGTCCGTCAGGATATTGGTCGCCAATACGCACCATCCAATCAGTGTCTGTCGGTTTGCCATCTAGTACGCCTGCCGGATTTGTTTTTGCCCACATTTTCACTATAGGAACTCCAATTATAGATAAAGAATCTGTAACAGGCGGGCTTGTAAATTTCAATACGCCTTCTCTGTCCATTGTAAAACGAGCATTGGTGCTGTCGGTCCATTCCATTTGGCCTTGAGAGTCGCGTGTTCCATCGGGTGATCGGACAATCATATTCGAACCACCAACAGTTAAAATTGGATCGTCCGGGTCGTGAACATACACGCGATAGCCTTCATCTGAAACTGGAGGCTCTCCGTTGAAAGTGCCGTCTACGTGGAAATAAAGGAAGGTGTCGCGTACGTTTGTGCATGGCGGGAAATCTTCTGAAGCATACCAGTAATTACCTATTGCTTCATTACCAGGAAATCCCGCGGCAGCGTCAGCCTCGGCATCTGGACCCGGAATGTACATACGGAATGTAGGTGTATTGTGAAAATCGACATATGGAATTCCCGAAGCCGGTACGGTATCGGTAAAGCCGATAGCTCCTCCGTCTATACTTAAAGGAAGAGGAATTGTATTGATTTCTTCCGTTGTATCGCTTTCGTTATCGCGGGTCGCGTAATCCATATTTTCTAAAGAGCCCTTGCCTGCCAAGAAGTTAATCATGGTAGAAAAAGGAACTACAAAATCATGTGCCGGAATTCGGATTTGTGTACCAAACACGAACGGTTGCCATTCTGTGCCTGCTCGGATAATGAATTTTGGATCGCCAATAACTTTGTCGGTGTTATAATTCAAATTGTATTTAAACCACGTTAAGAAGTCAGATGTGATAAGTTTTCCGAGAGGAACGTTTGAGAAGTTAATATCGGAAATGTCAATTTTTGTAATGTCTGCCGCGTTTTCAGGGTATGTTCTATCTCCCGTAGTACGGCTTGCAATGGTTTGGTGAGCCCAAGGTCCGATAATGATTTTTTGTAACGGCTTCATGGAGTCGGTTACATATTTTTGGGTAAACTGCAATGATTTGATAGATCCTTCGATGAAAATATCCCACCAACCGGTAATTTGTAGGATAGGAACTTGCATATTTTCATAACGACTGTGTGTCAAGTTTGGTCTTGGAAGCTGAGTCGCTCCATCTACTGATTCGCCAAACTCATCTACATAAGCGACACTTGCGTCCATATCACCACGTCCCTGCGAATTTGGATAGTATCCTGATGGAGAAAGAGAATCTGTAACTCCGGCAGGTTTTACGTACCACGGATAGCGCATCGCGCTAAAGTGGTCAATGGCAATATTGGCTGCTTCAAATTTATTTTGCTGTGCAACACGAGGGAAGCGATTTACCTCATAGTGTTTAGGCAAATCGTAATCCGCGGAAGAGTGTTGAGAATCATCGCGGTCATTATCCACAGGAATTAAATCATCATCTGTATCAAAAATTTGCCCTTTCAACCAACCTGTCACGATACGATTTCTGAAGACACCATTGTTATATCCTGTAGAAACATAATGCTCAATGGTTGCCACAATCGGCATTAAGCACTTTAGTTGCGGAATGGAGTCAAATACGCGGTGTGCCGCGGCTAATTGTAATTGTGTGTTTCCTAAAGCGGAAGCTCCAATCATACCGATACTTCCGTTGTTCAGACGAGTGTTCGTGTGCGGATATCCAGTATAATATTTCGAGAAAACATTTCTTGCAGCAGAATCGCCATATTGTGCGATATAAGCAGAGTCGATGATGGCAATTTGTTTTACGGAATTGTATCCATCTTCATGTCGATTACTGTTTCGAGGGTCAGAAAGTGGATACGGGTCTAAGACGTGCGCATAGTTTGGGTGAAGTCCATTTTTATTCCAACTATCGCTATACATTGGGAAATAAATCCCGCCTGATGAATAGCGTCCGCGCATATCCTGCAACATATAGTTGTAACCCAAAATAGAAAATACAGATCCTAATGCATCATATTCTTCAGGATTTCCTTTGTCATAAGGAGTTCGTGTAAATACGGTAGGTAGTTGGTATGGGTCAGGGTTCGGCTGCCCGTTCAATGAATCATAGAACATAATTTGCGATCCTTTGGGGATTACCGTTACTCTTTTGCCCAATATATCTACAGAAAGTGAATCACGTGTACGCGGTACATAAAAATCGGTAAATAGCTTAATCCCATCCGGCATTACCAAAGGGACGGTATATTTTGTTGTAAACTCAGAAATGTCGTCCAAACTTCCGTTGTTTAAAGTAGCTTGTGCAAAGGATGTAGAAACATAAGAAGACAGCATAATGGCTGCCGCGTAGTAGTATTTTTTCATTGATTAAATGTTTTGGCGGGTATGAAAGTATATATTGTTTTCAATTTCACAAAAAAATATTGATTATTTCATGGATGGGCGTAGTAAATGGGTGAAAAAAACGCGGTCACTGAGCATAGTCGAAGTGAGCATGATTGAAAAATAAAATAGTAGATATGCAACGGGATTCATTTTTTTAGTATCTCTGTTAATGAAAATCAAAAAATCATTAAACCAAAATCTTCTTTTATGAAAACGATTAAATTAACCTCAATCATTGCGCTACTAACATGCTGTTTTTTTTACGCTAATGCGCAGCTTTGCGGAAACGCTCAGGCAAGTTTTATTATTACTCAAAACGGACCGACTACTATTCTGCAAAGCAATTCTACTGCGGTGCCGAGTGGAGGCTTATATCAGTGGTGGGTGGATGGAAGTGCAGTTACATCTCCAAATCCAAATACTGCTTACACACTTAGTAATCTGCCTGCGGGTTATCACAACTTTTGCTTATATGTGTTTGCCGATGCAAACACGTTTTGTGATTCTATTTGCCGAACGGAAAATATAGGTTGCAATCTTCATGCCGGATTCCAAACCTCTGTGCATAGTGATACGGCAACATTGTATATGACTACAAGCGACCCAAATGCTACGCATCATTGGAATTTTGGAGATGGAACCGATACTACTTATACTTCGAACCTTTCTTCCCTGAATCATATCTTTCCTCTTACCACGACTACTGCCGTTTATAACGTTTGCCATTATGTGTCTTTACCTGGTACAAGTTGTATAGATTCTATGTGCCAGCAAGTGACCGTGGCGGGCAACAACCCTTGTGGAAATTTGAATGCCAACTGGACTCAGGTATATAATGCGGGAGGAGGTGTTCGTTTTCTTGGCACAGCGGGTATAAGTAATCTTATGCATTTTTGGACTTTTGGTGATGGTACATCATCTACACAAATAGAGCCTACGCATTGTTATGCAAATGGGGGCTTATTTAACGTGTGTCACGTTGTGTCTCTTCCTGGAAGTTCTTGTGCTGACACCAGTTGTCGTTCCATTCAGGCGAATGCTTGTAATCCTTGTGTGGGACTTAGCGTAAGTATAATTTCGGCAGGAGATACCGTTTTGGAACGACACATTTCAGGTGGTGTGGCTCCATATACTTACTTATGGAGTAATGGTGCGACAAGCAATGCGATTCACCCTACAAGTCCGGGTGTATATTGTGTAACGGCAACCGATGCGAATGGTTGTACTGCTGCGGCCTGCGATTCGGTGGGAAATAGTTCGCCTCCACCGCCTTGTACCGCATATTTTTCGTGGCATTTAGTGGATTGCAATAAGGTAGAGTTTGTAAACGCTTCACAGGGTTCGGGATTGCATTATCAATGGTATTTCGGAAATGGAATTGTTGATACGTCTGCTAATCCTCATCGTGTATTCCCAGTGGGAACATGGACCGTTCAATTAACCGTTTACAATTCATTGACGCAATGTCAAAGTTCGTATTCAGCCGTTATCACCGTTCAGCCATGTGGCGGAATAAATGATACACTTTGTGGAGCAGTATTTAATGATGCGAATAGCAATGGCATTTGGGATAGTGGCGAAGCGGGACTACCGAACGTAACGGTATATGTTGATTCAGCAGTAGTTCACACAGATTCATTCGGACATTACAGAGCGGTTGTTCATTCAGGTTCGCACTATGTTCGTATAGTTTTAGCGAATGGATGTGCCGTGACGCTTCCTATGAGCCAAAACAATGGCATCGGTGGAGGGCTTGGCGGTTTCTATCAAATACCGGCTTTCACATATGGAGGAGTACATTGTGGTTATAATTTTGGAGTAAATTGTGGTGTGGTTCATGTTTGCGGAACGGTTTATCTTGATGCGAATAACAACCATACTTTAGATCCGAATGAAACGGGAATTCCGAATGTAATCGTAACGATTATGGGAGGAAATGGTATTGCGCATCACGCATACACTGATCAATACGGACGCTACTGTGAAACATTGCCTACAGGCACTTATGTTGTAACTGTTCCTGCGAATATTTATCCAGGAGGAGTGGTGTATCCAACAAGTGTTACTGTAAATGCGACTAACGCAGGAGCTACATACGGAGGAAATGATTTCGGAGTGTATGTTCAACCGGGAGCTTGTGATTTAAAAGTAGAAATCATCCCGCACACTACCGTTACACCAGGATTCCAAGCGTGGTACAATGTGAGAGTTTGTAACGTTGGAGCAGTGGCTACTGATGGAACATTAGATTTTTTCTATGACCCAGCGCTTACTTTTGACCATTCTAATCCTACACCAGCTTCGCAAGGCAACTCCTCCCTTTCTTGGAATGTTTCGACACTTACTCCTGGTCAATGTCGTGCTTACTGGTTGGTGTTTAACGCAAGCACACAACTTGCGATTAATCAATCGACTTTTGAATTGGCAGGCATAACTCCAGGTGCAAACTGTAATGATGGAAATTATAATAACAATGTAGATACAGTTCACCAAGGCGTTACGGGAAGTTGGGACCCGAATAATAAGTTGGCGTACAAAACCAATCACGAAACGAACAC
>JAEYZB010000057.1 GCA_023428205.1 Bacteroidota bacterium
TGTCCCACCATATCGGTATTCGCGTAATTCAAACACACGAAATCAGGAGTTTCTTTTTCGATAAAATCCACCACGCGTTCCGTCAGTTCCGGTGCGCTCATTTCAGGTTGTAAATCGTATGTAGCAACTTTCGGAGATGGAGCCATAATGCGGTGTTCGCCCGCAAAAGGATGTTCGCGCCCACCATTAAAAAAGAAGGTAACATGCGGATATTTCTCGGTTTCAGCCGCACGAAGTTGTGTTTTTCCGTGTTGCGCAATTGTCTCGCCAAGCGTATTTCTTAGTTGCGCATTATCAAAAATCGTTTTTACGTTTTGGAACGTTTCATCATAAACGGTCATCGTCACGTAGTAGAGTGGGAGCGGATTCATCGCAAACTCAGGAAACGCTTTTTGTGTCAAAACAGTTGTGATTTCGCGACATCTATCGGTTCTGAAATTAATGCAGAACACTGCGTCATCCGCTTTTATTGGCTGAAATTCATTTGACTTAATCGGCAGAATAAATTCATCGGTGATGTTTTCGTCATAGCTTTCTGTAATTGCTTCCACTAAGCTTTCTGCTCGTTTTCCCACACCATTTGTCAGCAGGTCGTAGGCTTTTTTCACGCGCTCCCAACGTTTGTCTCTGTCCATCGCGTAGTATCTTCCGCAAGCGGAAACTACTTTTGCACCATACGGTTTTACTTCCGCAATCAGTTGTTTGATAAAATGGAAGCCACTTTTCGGGTCGGTGTCGCGCCCATCGGTAAAGGCATGAATATATACTTCCGAAAGTCCCGCTTCGTGCGCGTAGCGAGACACTGCGACTAAGTGCGTGATGTGCGAATGAATTCCACCATCAGAAACCAAGCCCATCAGATGGAGTGGTTTTTTATTGTTTTTGCAATAGTCAAACAAACGATGCAGTTCTTCTTTGGTTTTCAGTTCACCCGATTCTATTGCATTATTTATTTTCAGTAATTCCTGATACACAATGCGTCCCGCACCGATATTCAAGTGTCCCACTTCCGAATTTCCCATCTGCCCGAATGGGAGTCCTACGTTTTCACCAAAAGTTTTCAACGTAGTGTGCGGATAATTTTGTAACAACGAATCAAAAAATGGCGTGTTCGCCTGTTTTATCGCATCGGCAGTAGGGTTTTCGCCTAAGCCCCAACCGTCTAATATAATGAGTGGTGTTTTTTTGCTTTTCATTGTTCGGATATTATACATACATTCGCTAAGCGAGTAAGAAAACTTGGCGCGAAATTAGATATATCCTTTACTATTAAAAGCAATAAAATGATAAAGTCGCTCAAAAAGGTATTGTTTACCGTGTCACTCGTGGTGATTTCCGTAATGGCTTCTGCTCAAACCATGGACAATATTGTCGCTTCACTGCGAGCCGGAAATGCCGCGGAATTAGCGCAATACTTTCAGCCGAATGTAGAAATCAGTTTGCAGGAAAATGCCAATTCGTACAGCAAACCGAAAGCGCAACAGGTTTTGAATGAATTTTTCAGCAAAAACACGGTGCGTTCGTTTACCGTTGTACATCAAGGGACTTCACCCGAAGGCGCAAAATTTGTTATCGGGACGCTTGCTACCACCAATCAAACGTACCGAGTTTATTTGTATGCAGTAAATAACTCGGGGAAACTTTACGTTCGCGAACTTCGGTTTGAACAACAGTAATAAACAGGATATTCTCCTCGTTTTTTTCACCCACTTGAGAAAAACATTTTTCCGACCATTAAACTTTCTTGTTTTTTTATCATCTTTGCACCCTAAAACATTCAAAATAAAAAGAAAAGATGAACCTTTTATATACACAAGGTACATTGGCGGAGCAGGTAGCAGCTTGCAACGTGCGCAAAACAATCCCTACAAAAGGGAGCGTTTTCTTTATGGATGACCATGCTGTGGCATCTATCTTTTCTACTCCGTTTTTCCCGAGACGTTGATAAAACTTTCTGAAAGCCTCACTTCCTCAAAGAAGGGTCTGCTGTTGTAGCCGAGGGCGCAGTGGCAGTTTGATTATTTCTAAAGTTTTTATTGCAAAAAATAAATGAATCAAGAATTTCAGGTTGTTGTTGCAAGTGCGCAACACACCCGGTTTGCTCAAATTATTATCGATGAAATGGCGTCTTCTGCCAAAGCGCGCGGTACCGGAATCGCTAAGCGTTCTCCGGAATATCTGGCAAAGAAAATGGAAGAAGGTAAAGCGGTAATTGCACTCACAACCGAGGGTAAGTGGGCGGGTTTTTGCTACATCGAAACGTGGGGACATGGCAAACACGTTGCGAATTCGGGTTTGATTGTCGCACCTCAGTTTCGCAAAGATGGTTTGGCGAAAAAGATTAAAGAGAAAGTATTTGACCTTTCGCGCACCAAATATCCGGAGGCGAAAATCTTTGGTTTGACAACCGGTTTGGCGGTCATGAAAATCAATTCTGATTTGGGTTACGAACCGGTTACGTATTCGGAACTTACAGATGATGAAGAGTTCTGGAAAGGTTGTCAAAGTTGTGTGAACTACGAAATTCTGCAATTGAAAGAACGCAAAAACTGTTTGTGTACGGCTATGTTGTACGATCCGATTGAAAAAGCCAAAGAAGCAGAAGAAAAACGCGTGAAAGAAGAAGCTGAAAAAGTGGCAAAAAAACCTCAAAAAACAAAGGCGTTTCGCGCACGTTTTTCGTTCTCGAAAGTAAAGAATCTCATCCTTAACTTTCTCTTTTAATTACTTTATTAACTTTAAACTTTACGAACTGTGAGCAAAAAAGTAGTCTTGGCATTTAGTGGCGGTTTGGATACCACATTTTGCGCTATCTATTTACAGGAATTAGGTTACGAAGTCCATGCACTGACGATAAATACAGGCGGTTTTTCGGATGAAGAAATTAAGCGTATCGAAGAACACGCATACAAGTTAGGCGTGAAATCGTATGTATGCAGCGATGAACGGGATTATTACTATCAATCAGTTATCAAATATTTAGTGTTTGGCAATGTCTTGAAGAATGCGACCTATCCGCTTTCGGTAAGCGCAGAGCGCATTGTACAAGCGTTGGTAACGGCTCGCTATGCGAAAAAAATCGGAGCGGAAGCCGTAGCACACGGCTCAACGGGCGCAGGAAACGACCAAGTGCGTTTCGATATGGTGTTTCAGATTTTGTCACCCGAACTGCAAGTAATTACGCCAATCCGGGATTTGATACTTTCACGCGAAGCGGAAATTGAATACTTGAAAAAGCACAACGTTTCAATGAATTTTGAAAAGGCTGTCTACAGCATCAACAAAGGGATTTGGGGAACTTCTGTCGGTGGAAAAGAAACCTTGAAATCGAACGGCACATTGCCCGAAGAAGCTTATCCCACACAACTAACAGCACACGACACGAAAGAAATTTTTATTGAGTTCGAGCAAGGCGAAATTAAAGGCGTAAATGGCGAAAAATTTGAAAATCCGGTGGACGCAATTTTGAAATTGCAAGCCATTGCCGAACCTTACGCAATCGGTCGCGACATTCACGTGGGCGATACGATTATCGGTATCAAAGGACGTGTAGGATTTGAAGCTGCTGCACCTGTTATCATCATTAACGCGCTCCACCTTTTGGAAAAACATACGCTTGCGA
>JAEYZB010000063.1 GCA_023428205.1 Bacteroidota bacterium
GGCTACACCGGTGGTGAACTAATTCGCTTACTGTTGTTGCATCCGAACGCGGAAATTACTTTTGCACAAAGCACGAGTAATACAGGTAAATTGATTTCATCCGTTCACACGGATTTATTGGGCGAAACTGAACAACTTTTTTCCGCAGAACACAATGAAGATATTGATGTATTGTTTTTGTGTGGTGGACATGGCGCTGCACAAAAGTTTCTGAACGATTTTGATGTGAATCCGAGTGTCGCAATCATTGATTTGAGCCATGATTTTCGCTTAAAGGCAAAAAACGTCCTAAAAGGGCGAAATTTCGTGTACGGCTTACCGGAACTCAATCGCGAAGCGATAAAGCAAACGAAAAACATTGCCAATCCGGGTTGTTTTGCCACCGCCATTCAGCTCGCGTTGTTACCGCTTGCGAAAGAAAATTTGTTGAATGAAGATATACATGTGAATGCCATTACAGGCTCGACTGGAGCGGGGCAATCGCTGAGTGAAACATCGCATTTCAGCTGGCGCAACAACAATATTTCCACTTATAAAGTTTTCACGCACCAACATTTGGGTGAAATCACAGAGAGCATAAAACAACTGCAAACCAATTTCGCGCACGACATTTTGTTTATTCCACAACGCGGAAACTTTACACGTGGTATTTTTGCAACGACTCACACCAAATTTAACGGTACGTTAGATGAAGCGATTGCGCTTTATAAAACGTTTTATGCTTCTCATTCGTTTGTGCAGATTTCTGAAATGCCTATTGACTTGAAACAAGTAGTAAACACCAATCGCTGTTTTCTGCATTTGGAAAAAATCGGAAGTAATTTGATGGTAACTTCTGCGATTGACAATCTTTTGAAAGGCGCGTCAGGACAAGCTGTTCAAAATATGAATTTAATGTTCGGCTTACCCGAAAACTCAGGTTTGAAACTCAAACCAACTGCATTTTAATCACAAAAAAATAAACGTTATGAAAACACTTTTGAAGTTGGAAGAATTGGCAATGTTCATTGCTTCGTTGTTTGTTTTATACGTTTCTCACGCTGATTGGTGGTGGTATTTACTTTTGTTAATTGGTTCCGATATTAGTATGTTGGGATATTTAGTGAACAACAAAATAGGTGCATATTGTTACAATTTTTTTCATCACAAAGGTATTGCGATTATAGTGTTTGTTATTGGTTGGTGGTTTGCTTTAGTATTATCTTACAAGAGTGCGCCATTGCTCGGAATAGTGCTTTTTGGACACTCATCGATGGACAGATTTTTTGGTTTTGGATTGAAAACCGAAGAGGGATTTAAGTTTACACATTTAGGAAAAATCGGAAAAGATGAACCACTTCAAAACCTATAACTTACAACTTATTACTTACAACTTACAACTTACAACAAAGAGAAATTGAACACATTTAATGTTTATCCACTCGTAAATGTCGAACCTGTAAGAGGCGAAGGCATCTATCTCTATGACAAAAACGGCACGCGCTACACTGATATGTATGGCGGACACGCGGTGATTTCGATTGGACATTCGCACCCGCATTATGTCGCGAAAATTATGGAGCAATTGAATAAAATAGGCTTCTATTCTAACTCGGTACAAATACCGCAGCAGCAGGAACTCGCGCAGAAATTAGGCGCGCTTTCGGGCTATGAAAACTATTCGTTGTTTCTCGTGAATTCGGGTGCGGAAGCCAATGAAAATGCGCTGAAACTCGCTTCGTTCAAAACAGGAAAAAAGAAAATTATCGCGTTTCAAAAATCGTTTCACGGACGAACTTCGCTTGCCGTTGCCGCGACTGACGATAAAACTATTCAAGCTCCGATAAACGAAAACGAGAACATTGTTTTCTTGCCTTTGAATGACGAAACAGCACTTGCTGAAAACTTCAATGACGAAATCGCGGCTGTGATTGTCGAAGGTATTCAAGGCGTGGGAGGCGTTCACATTCCGACACCTGCGTTTCTTGCGCAAATAAAATCGCTTTGCGAAAAACATAATGCGGTGTTTATCGTGGACGAAATTCAGTCGGGCTATGGACGTTCGGGTAAGTTTTTCGCGCACCAGTATAGCGATGTGCAACCTGATATTATCACAATTGCCAAAGGAATGGGTAATGGTTTTCCGGTGGCTGGAACGCTTATCAGTCCTTCGTTTGAAGCGAAATATGGGCAGTTGGGAACGACTTTTGGCGGCAATCATTTAGCGTGCGCGGCAGCGATTGCAGTGTTGGACGTTATTCAAGAAGAAAACTTAATCGCTAACGCTGAAAGTGTTGGTGCGTATATGATTGAAGAACTCAAAAAGTTTCCGACTGCCAAAGAAATTCGCGGACAAGGATTAATGATTGCGATAGAAATGCACGAACCGATTGCGAATTTACGAAGCAAACTTTTGAATGAACATCGCATATTTACAGGCACCGCGAGCAACAAAAATGTTATTCGAATTTTGCCACCGCTTTGTATCACTAAGGAACAGGCGACAGAATTTTTGGACAAATTCAATTCAACGCTAGAATGAAAAATTTTATTTCCGTAAACGATTTATCCGACTTGCAGACATCAATCCGCGAAGCAATAGAACTCAAGAAAAATCCGTTTGCGTATCAGTATTTAGGTAAAAACAAAACGATAGGTTTGTTT
>JAEYZB010000100.1 GCA_023428205.1 Bacteroidota bacterium
ATTTCACACAGCGCAAAAGGCGGATTTTACGCTCGCGCTGAAACCGATGCAAAATGTAGAACGCTACGGAACCGTTGAATTGAAAGAAAACCGCATCACCGCATTTCGCGAGAAAACTTTCTGCGAAAGTGGTTTCATCAATGGCGGGGTTTACATCACAAGCCGCAAAGTGTTTGAACAAACTAATTTACCTGAAGTGTTTTCATTGGAAACTGATTTTTTAGCAAAGCAATTGGGAAATTTGTTGGTGGCGGGATTTGTATCGGACGGCTATTTTATTGACATCGGAATTCCGGCTGATTATCACAGAGCGGAACAAGAACTAGGGCTTTACTAATTGACAATGGGAAATTGAAAACTGAAAATTATTTTCTTTCATTTTCAACTTTCCACTTTCAATTTTCAATTGAATGGAATGAATATATTAAAAGAACTCAAAGTAGATTATTCGTGGACGCTGTTTCTAGATAGAGACGGTGTTATCAATCTGCATTTTCCGAAAGATTATGTAAAAGACTGGAACGAATTTTATTTTTTGGAAGGCGCCATTGATGCTATTCGCGAACTGACAAATATTTTCGGAAGAATTGTAATTGTTACGAACCAACAGGGCGTTGGTAAAGGGAAAATGAGTGAAGAAATGCTGCAAATCATTCATAAAAATATGTTGATTGAAATTGAGAAAGCAGGTGGAAAATTGGATTCTATTTATGCTGCGACTACGCTTGCAGAAAACGACACGCTTGGTTTTCGGAAACCGAAAATCGGAATGGCATTACAAGCGCAAATGGATTTCCCTGAAATCGATTTTGCAAAATCAATCATTGTGGGCGATTCCATTTCTGATATGCAGTTCGGGCGCAACGCAGGAATGTTTACGGTATTCGTTTCCGACAAAGAACAAACGGATATTTCAGAATCGCTTTTAGTAGATTATCGGGTGTCGTGTTTGGCGGATTTGTTGGAATAACGCGGTTTTAGAATAAATTCGCACTTTCAAAATTAGAATTATGAGCTTAGAAACAACCTTGCAAACCCGTAGCGGAAATCAATGCGAATTGTGTAAATCAACCGAAAATTTAGGCGTTTATGAAGTGCCTCCACATGGAAACAGAATGGAGCACGACAGTCTTTGGCTGTGCGGAAAGTGCATTGCCCAATTGGATAAAAAAGAAGAGTTGGACAACGCTCATTGGTCGGTTTTAAATGAAAGTATGTGGAGCGAAGTTCCTGCGGTGCAAGTAGTTTCTTGGCGCATGCTGAACCGCTTGCGTAGCGAAAGCTGGGCGGCTGATGCGATTGACATGTTGTATTTGGACGATGAAAATTTAGCATGGGCAAAGGCTACCGGTGACCACGAAAATTCGAGCGAAGTAGAACTGCACCGCGATGTGAATGGGGCACTTTTAGCCGATGGCGACAATGTTGTTTTGATAAAAACATTAGACGTAAAAGGCTCTTCCATTCGCGCCACGTTGGGAACTGTCGTAAAAAACATCAAACTCGTCAAAGATAACTTTGACCAAATCGAAGGGAAAATTGACAATCAAACAATCGTTATTCTGACGAAATACTTGAGAAAAAATTAAACGATTTGACAATTTTCCAAAGAGGTGATGAAACGGCTTTTTTGTTTTTTCCATTATTCACTTATTCTATCATTCAAAATTTAGTTACGTTTGTTTCAGTACTTCCATGAATAAGCAAACAACATATTTATTTATACTCATGCTACTTTTCGGTAGCAGTTGCGGTTATTTTTCCAAAAAAAATCCGAACGCGGGTGAACGCGTAATTGCCCGCGTAAAAGACGACTTCTTGTATTTATCAGACATTCAACCCTTGGTACAAGGAGTTTCCAAAGAGGATTCTGCAAAATTAGTAAACGCTTATGCCGAATCGTGGGTAAAGAAAAATTTGATGCTAAAAAAAGCGCAAGAATATATTTCGGAAGAAGAATCCGGGATTGCGAAAAAAGTAGAAGACTACCGTGAATCACTCATTTTGTATGAATATGAAAAGGAGTTGATACAACAAAAATTAGACGAATCAGTAACAGACAGAGACATCTCCGATTATTACTTATTGCACAAAAACAATTACATATTGGAACACGATGTGGGTCTTATTAATTACATTGTCATCAGCCCACAGGCAGCAGATTTTAAAACCTATAAAGATTTGTTCAATAAAATAGATGATGAAGAACATTTTCGCACAGTAGATGGTTATTGCCGATCATTTGCCAAAAGCTACAACATAACAGAAGGTGTGTGGCGCAGCAATAGTTTGATTTGCCGCGAATTTAATTTAACGGAAAAGCAAGTTAGTTCTGTCCCCATCAGCAAAACCTTTAAGGAATTTGAAACGGGCGATGTCAATTGCTATATTCGTGTCACAGAAATACAACGCAAAGGCTCCCCTATTCCACTACCGCTCATAAGCGCACAGATTCGCGAAATGCTTTTGAACAAAAAGAAAATTGTTTTGCTACGCGATATGTATGACAAACTCTTAGATGAAAGTAAGCAAAAACAAGAAATAGAAATCTTTGCAAAATGAAAAACAACGATAGGCTTTTAATCCTTTTCATATTGCTTTTTACCGGCAATTATGCAGCTTTTGCACAGACGGAACAGCAAAGCGTTCTATTAGGAGGGAACATTGGAGTTTCCTATGCTAAGCAAGCAAAACAGTACAATTTTTCAATTGATATAAACCCTAAATTCGGCTATTTTATTGTAAAAAACCTGATGTTGGGTGCGGAATTAAGCATTGGCATCGGATCTAATAATGAAACGAAGGACGGCAAAAACCGGTTTATGGTTTTCGGAGCTTTTTCTCCGGTCGCTCGTTACTATTTTATGAAAGAGAAAGTTCGCCCATTTATACACGCACAATTTGGCTATATCAGTATTACAG
>JAEYZB010000207.1 GCA_023428205.1 Bacteroidota bacterium
TCGTAGAAGCGTAGAACAACCGGAGCAATTTTGGGCGGAGGTTGCCGATTCTTTTTTGTGGCAGAAAAAATGGGATAGCGTTTTGAAATGGAGTTTTGAAACAGCCGACATCAAATGGTTTGAAGGAGCTCAATTGAATCTTTCCGAAAATTGTATTGACCGACATTTGGAGAAACGCGGAAACCAAATCGCGATTATTTGGGAGCCGAACGACCCGAATGAAAAATTCAGAACGCTCACGTATAATGAACTTTCACGAGAAGTAAATCGCTTCGCCAATGTGCTTTTGGCAAATGGTGTAAAAAAAGGAGCACGTGTGTGTATTTATTTGCCGATGATTCCCGAAGCGTCTATTGCGATGCTCGCTTGCGCTCGCATCGGAGCAGTACATTCCGTAGTGTTTGCCGGATTTGCACCCCATTCTATCAGCGACCGCATTAATGATTCCGCGTGTGAAGTTGTCATCACGGCTGACGGTTTTTCGCGTGGTGAAAAAATGTTTGAATTGAAAAAAACCGTTGACGAAGCGGTAGAAAAAACGACATCAATTAAAAAATGTATTGTGTTTAATCATCGCAATCTGCCAATCAATATGCAGGCAGGACGCGACCTCTGGTGGCACGAAGAAATCGAAAAAGTTTCAGCCGAAAACAAAGCGGAAACGATGGAAGCAGAGGCGCCACTTTTCATTTTGTACACTTCCGGCTCTACCGGAAAACCGAAAGGAGTGGTGCACACTACGGCCGGTTACATGCTGTATTCCGCTTACACATTCAACACCGTTTTTCAATATCAAGATGGCGATGTTTTTTTCAGTACAGCTGATGTGGGTTGGATTACGGGACACAGCTATTTGGTTTATGGCCCCTTGCTTCGAGGCGCGACAACGATAATGTTTGAGGGAGTTCCTACCTTTCCGAATGCGGGACGTTTTTGGGAAATTATTGACAAGCACAACGTAAATATATTCTACACCGCACCAACAGCGATTCGCTCGCTGATGGCGTTCGGAACGGACGTTTTCAAAGGCAAAGACTTGAGTTCTCTCAAAGTGTTAGGGTCCGTTGGCGAGCCCATCAACGAAGAAGCGTGGGAGTGGTATCACACGAATGTTGGTAAAGGCAATTGCCCGATAGTAGATACCTGGTGGCAGACAGAAACGGGCGGCATTTTAATTTCTCCGATTGCTGATGTAACTAAGTTGAAGCCTGCGTTTGCGACATTGCCGTTGCCCGGAGTGCAACCCATTTTGGTGGATGATAAAGGCAATGAAATTTTAGGGAATAATGTCGAGGGAAATTTGTGCATTAAATTTCCCTGGCCGGGAATCGCACGAACTATTTATGGCGACCACGAACGTTTTCGCCAAACGTATTTTTCGACATACAAAAAGCAGTATTTCACAGGCGATGGAGCGAAGCGCGATGCCGATGGTTATTACCGCATTACCGGTCGCGTAGATGATGTGATAAATGTTTCTGGACACCGTATCGGTACAGGCGAATTAGAAGACGCGATTAATGGCTGTGTTGGCGTAACCGAAAGTGCGGTTGTCGGTTATCCGCACGATGTGAAAGGACAAGGAATTTATGCGTATGTGATTTGCGAACACAACGAAGAAGATGAAGACCGTTTGCAAAAAACAATTCGTGAACTCGTAGCGAAAGAAATTGGTGCGCTCGCGCGTCCCGATAAAATTCAATTTGTAAAAGCACTGCCACGCACACGTTCCGGAAAAATTATGCGAAGAGTGTTGCGTAAAATTGCCGAAGGCGATACCTCTAATTTAGGCGATTTGACAACGCTGGTTGACCCGAGTGTGGTGGAGGCGATTAAAAATGGAGCGCTATAGAAAAGAGAGCCGCATACATATACAGTAGTTGCTTTTACTCTCCACACGCACCAAAACAACCGTTTCCAAATTCGGAGTTTAATATGCCGCCATATTTATAATTCCCTGATGAACTGCATGTCCAGTAAGTCCCATAATCTCCGGGAGAAACAATTACGCCACCACAACTCCACACACCACTTGTTTTTTGGATTTCTATGCGGATATACAGTGTCTGATTGCTGTTGTTGGTCACCTTCACCGATAAATCATTATTGCCGCCACTACCACAATTGTTTATCCAAGTGCTAGTAGCTATCAGATAAGAAGTCATATTCGTACAATCATTCCCTCCTCCACAGGCGTTTTGACAGGCAGACAAACTTGAATACTGTGCTCCATTGCTCACGTAAGTACACGTTCCTCCATTACAACTATAACCGGAAGATCCGCCTCCGCCACAACTGCTTTGACAAGCAGATAAACTTGAATATTGTGCTCCGCTACTCACATAGTCACAGGTTCCTCCTGAACAGACATATCCCGCAGTGCCGCTCCCTCCTTTATTGTATCTATATACTGTGCCGGACGGACTGGCTTGCTTTGCAGCCTCGCATGTACTGTAGCAGCTGCCGGGGGCTCCCGCGTTTCTATATGGATAACCATCCGGACAGCATACTCCATCAGAAACAGGATAGTATCCCGATTGGCTACAACTTCCGGAGCCGGTCCATTGGACATAATTGCAATTTCCTCCGCCATTACCACAATCCGCTTCGCATTCGCTTTGTGTTGAATATTCGCCATCGGTGAGCTCCTCCCAACCCTGACATTCTCCATTGTAACAATCAAAGCTTTTATAGCGTTTCTCACATCCGCTTATTAATAGGAATCCTGAAAAAAGAAGACTACAGATAAAAATTTGTCTTTTCATGTCGTGTTTGGTTTGGTATTGAAAGTAATAATAAGTGAATTTTTGTTTTTTTATAACCCCGCCTCTTTCCGCAACGTATTAGCGCGCTGGTCTGTTCCGTCATGGCTCCAGCCCGGGGAATAAAAAAGATATTTCAGTTTATCGGAAAAGGAGGGTGCGCGTTTCACGTCATCCCACAGCGCGAGATATTCATGCGATGCAATTTTGAATAAATTCTGCGTGTCGATATTTTTGGTGATGCCGTAAATCACGGGTTCTGTTTTTTCTTTTTCTTCTTCAAATGTGCCAAACAGTCGGTCCCAAATAATCAAAATCCCCGCATGATTGCGGTCAAGATAGCGGACATTTACCGCATGATGAACGCGATGATGAGAGGGCGTATTGAAAAATAATTCTATCGGCTTCCACATTTTGCCAATCAGTTTCGTGTGCAGCAAAAACTGATAAATCAAACTGATTTCCATCATAATCATCATCATCAACGGATGAAATCCTACCAGTGGCATCCACAGCCACCAAGCATATTTATACAATCGTTCGCCCCAACTTTGGCGTAAAGCGGTGGCGAGTGTGTAGCGTTGTGAGGAATGGTGATTCACATGGGCTGCCCACAAAATGCGGATTTCGTGGCTCAGGCGATGATGCCAGTAAAACGTAAAATCATCAGCAAAAAGCACTAGCACCCACGCCTTCCAATCCCAGCCGATTTCAAACAGGTGAAACGATTCGTAAACGATAGTGTACACGCCAAAGGCCAAGCCTTTCATCAGCACATCAATCACGACCGACCCTAAACCCATACCGATGGATGCAAAATTTTCTTTATCAAAATAAGATTCGCGCGTTGTGCGATAAGTAATGTAGCCTTCTGTTAGAATCAAAATAATAAACAAAGGAATTGCGTAAATCACAGGGTCTTGCTCTGCAGGGAGCATTTTATAAATGGATAGTAGCATGGTGTTGATTTTGATACGAAGCTACAAATTCAAATTCGTTTTACTTCCAAAGTGTCCTTGCATTTTTCTAATAATGTTCTAACAGATTGTTGCAAAATAGGATGTATAAAATCAGGCGCAATCTCATTCAATGGCGCTAATACAAATCTTCGTTCTTGCATGAAAGGGTGCGGAATAACGAGCACGTTGCTGCGAAACAATTCCTTGCCGTAAAAAACAATAT
>JAEYZB010000222.1 GCA_023428205.1 Bacteroidota bacterium
TATTCTCACTCACGGTTGCCAGCACCCTGCCTTATTCATTAATGTTTGACGGACGAAAAAATGTTGATTATTCCAATCCTGACTTACCATCAAACGTTCGTTACCAATGGATAGAATATTTCAAAGTTAAATTGAAAATAGACTGGTACACAACCATCTATCAAAACCTCGTATTCAAAGCCTCTGCCAAATTAGGTTTCATGGGCGCATTCAATCCGAAAGTCGGCATTTCGCCATTCGAGCGTTTCCAAGTGGGTGGAGACGGAATCAGTAACTATTCTATTATTGGAAAGGACATCGTTTCGTTGCGCGGCTATCCAATTATCACCGCTACTGACGGAGCTTCTATCTTCAATAAATTTTCGATGGAATTGCGCTATCCGATTTCTCTCAATCCATCCGCCACCATTTTCGGATTGGTGTTTGCCGAAGCGGGAAATGTATGGTATGGTTTCAAAGAGTATAAACCCTACCAGTTAAATCGTTCACTGGGTATTGGAGTGCGTGTGTTCCTGCCGATGTTTGGTTTGTTGGGCGTAGATTACGGCTTCCCATTGGATAAAGTATTCGGTTCTGACGGAAGTCGAATGGACAATCCGAAAGGCCAAGCGCGTATCATTCTCGGACAGGAGCCGGAATAGAAATAGGTCAAAAAAACGAGCAGGATTGACTCTTTTTTATACTTTGCACAGCAAATAAAAAGCTATGAAATTCGGCACTAAAGCTCTCCACGCGGGTATCGAACCCGACCCGACAACAGGTGCGATAATGACACCTATTTATCAAACTTCAACATTCGTCCAAGAATCACCGGGAACACATAAAGGCTTTGCGTATGCACGCGGGAAAAACCCTACTCGTTCGGTGTTGGAAAAGAATATCGCAGCATTAGAGAATGGGAAATTTGCGTTATGTTTTTCAAGCGGTATGGGGGCAATTGATGCTGTAATAAAACTATTGAAACCGAATGATGAAGTCATTACAGGAACCGACTTATACGGAGGCTCGTATCGTTTATTTGAAAAAGTCTTCGCGAATTTCGGCATAAAGTTTCATTATGTTGATTTATCCGACCCTTCCGCTATTTTACCGCATATAAACAGCAACACCAAATTGCTTTGGATAGAAACGCCTACCAATCCAACTATGCAAATAGTAGATATTAAAGGTTGCTCAGAAATTGCAAAAAAACACAATCTGATTTTTGCGGTAGATAACACCTTCGCTACGCCCTATCTGCAAAATCCGTTGGATTTAGGTGCGGATATTGTGATGCACTCCGTTACAAAATATTTGGCCGGACACAGTGATGTAATTATGGGCGCACTCATTACAAGCAATCAAGAATTATACGACCGCTTGGCATTTATCCATAACAGTTCAGGAGCGGTATCCGGTCCTATGGATAGTTTTTTAGCACTTCGCGGAATTAAAACACTACACGTGCGTATGGACAGACATTGCGAGAATGGCGCAAAAGTCGCTGCCTTTTTGCGCAGTCATCCGGCTATCGAAAAAATTTATTTCCCGGGATTTTCTGACCATCCGAATTACGAAATTGCCAAACAACAAATGCGCGGTTTTGGCGGTATGATTTCCATTGTACTAAAAGGAAAAAACCTGGAAGAAACCTTTAAAATCGCTTCATCTTTTTCTGTTTTTTCATTAGCGGAATCGTTAGGCGGAGTAGAGTCGCTCATCAATCACCCTGCAACAATGACCCACGCTTCTATCCCTAAACCCGTGCGTGAAGCCGCAGGTGTAGTGGACAATATGTTACGATTAAGTGTCGGCATTGAAGACGTAGAAGATTTATTGAACGATTTGGAAACCGTCTTAAAAAATGCATAAGATGAATTCCCTCGCATTCGCTTCAGCTGATGAAATAAAACAAGAGCAAAACCGCTTGCTTAAAAAACAGCTAGCGTATGTAATGAAGCAATCTCCTTTTTATCAACGTTTATTTGCCGGAATAAATTTAGATGAAGTCCATACGATTGACGATTTGAAAAAATTACCTTGCACGACAAAGCAAGATGTAGCGAATTTCAATGACGATTTTTTTGCCGTAGAAAAAAATAAAATCATTGACTATTGTACCACTTCGGGCACAACGGGAAATCCCGTTACTATCGGGCTAACTGAAAGCGACTTGGAGCGTTTGGCATTGAATGAAAAAATTACGTTTGAAACAACCCTCAATTCAAATGACGTTGTGCAACTGATGCTTACGTTGGATAAGCAATTTATGGCGGGCATGGCGTATTACATTGGTTTGCGAAAAATTGGTTGCGGCATTGTGCGCAGTGGTCCGGGCTCTCCGAAGTTTCAACTAGAAAGTATCAAACGACACGGAGTAACGGCTTTAGTAGCGGTACCCTCTTTTTTGATAAAAGTTATCCAGTACGCAAAAGCAAATGCTATTGACTTAAACAGTTTGAGTGTAAAAAACGTTTTCTGCATTGGTGAACCAATTCGGGAAGAAGCCGGTTACGGCTCATTACAACCTAATATCCTCGCAAGAAAAATCACCGATGCGTGGAATGTGAAACTCTTTGGCACATACGCTTCTACAGAGATGCAAACGGCCTTTTCGGAATGTAATTATGGCAATGGTGGACATCTTGCTCCTGAACTGCTGATAGCGGAATGGCTGGATGATGACGGAAATGAAGTTGCCGAGGGTGAAACAGGAGAATTGACCGTTACACATTTGGGTGTGGAAGGCTTGCCATTAGTGCGTTACAGAACTGGAGATTTGTGCAAAAAATATTCTGCTCCTTGTGCTTGCGGAAAAAATTCTGTTCGCATCAGCTCTATTCTCGGACGAAAAAATCAAATGATAAAATTGAATGGCACGACCGTTTATCCGAACGCCATTATTCATGTATTGAAAGAGTTTGATTTAGATGACTTTCTGATTTTGGTTTCACAATCCGATTTACAAACAGATGAAGTAAAACTATTAGTTGCTTCGTCAAAAGCCGTGAATTTTGAAACACTCATTCAATCGCTTCACGCCAAAGTGAAAGTAAAACCAACCATTATTCACGCTACGCAAAGCGAAATCAATTCCTACCGAAACAGCGAAGACAGAAAACCTAAGCAAGTTGTTTTCTCCAACTGAAATGGGTCAAAAAAACGAGGAGGGATAAGAATATTTATTTCGGAGCTCTTCTCAAAAGATAAATAGCAATTCCTCCAAAAATAAAATTCGGAATCCATACGCCCAAAATGGCGGGTAGGGATGCATTCGTAGAAAAGGTAACGCTGAATTTCATAATGATTTCATAGATGGCACTAAGGGCAATCCCTAAAACGAGATGCCAGCCTAAGCCTCCGCGAATTTTTTGCGAAGCAAGACTTACACCAATTAATGTCATAATAAAAATGCTGAATGGAATAGACGTTCGCCTATATCGTTCCACTTCGTAAAACTCTAAATAATTTTGACCACCTTGTTTCATTTCATTGATGTAGGTTATCAATTCCGGTGTTGTCATTGTTTCTTTCTGATTAGAACCAAAGGAAAAATCTTTCGGAAGAAAAGGCATTACGGTATCTAATTGTTCTCCTTTTCTAAGACTATACTGACTATCCACCAAATGACGGACATAGTAATTCGTCAATCGCCATTTCTCCTCTTTCGGAAGCCATTCAATCCGCTCGCTTTTTATTTTGTAAAGCAACTCCCCTTTATTAAACTTTTCCAGCGAAAATCGATATGCATTTTTCTCTGACGGGCGATAATTTTCCATGTAAATAAATACGCCCGGTTTTATCTGCCGATGAAAATTATAGCTGGCGTGCTGACGATATTTATTGATGTATGTGTCTTCAAAATGGATGCGTCTTTTATTTGCCTTCGGTATGATGTAATGATTGCCGATATACA
>JAEYZB010000092.1 GCA_023428205.1 Bacteroidota bacterium
AATCAACGGGCGGTCTCCTGCATATAATGTGTCATTGGCCGGTTCGTACACATTCATCAGCAGTTGCTGATTCGAACCATCATATTTTACGGCATTGCCAAAGGGGCGATTCAGCGTGCCTTTTACCTGAAATTGTTTTTCGTAATACCGGCCGTCCATGAGGCACTGGGCGTAGAGCTGTTGCGTAAAACAAAGAAGCGCAAACGCAAAAAGCGAAGAGAATATAAATGCTCTTTTCATGGTCTGTGATTTTGGTTAAGCTAAGGTATAAAATTTCGGTTATAGTGTTATCTTCGCCTGAAACCGAAAAATCGATTGAGTCGCAATGCCTAAAATTTGGACTTTTCTGATAGACCGCTATCCTTTGCTTAAACTATTTCATCAATGGTTGACAACCGTTACGTTTCCGGGATTAGATGGCGTTCCGGTCTATAAAATAGCCCTCTTTTTCATTCGGGAAATTCGCGCCAATTCCCTTTCTGTTCGCGCTCGGGCAATTGCATACAGCTTCTTTTTGTCTTTATTTCCCGCAATTTTGTTTTTGATTACGATTATTCCCTACGTACTTTTACTTTTCAATGTGCAGAATGTAGACACTTATATTCTGAAACTGATAAAAGACATTTCCCCCGGGCAACAGGTGTACGAGTTTCTAAGGTCCTTTATCCAGCCGCTTTTGACAGATTTGGTGCACAATACTCGTCCAAGTTTATTGACCACTACTTTTTTTCTTACCATTTTTCTCACCTCGGATGGCGTGGTGGCCATGATGAGTTCCTTTGACAAAAGCTACGATAATTATCACAAACGAAATGCCATTCAAACGCGCTTAGTGGCATTGAAAATTACGTTCCTGATTATGTTGTTGTTTTTGGTTTCTATATTGGTGGTCGTGATTGGTGGCGACATTTTGGACCTTACGCTGCGAAAACTCAATATACATAACACATTTACGAATATTCTGTTCAGCTTTTTAGGGTATTTTGCTATCGTTTTGTTGTTTTTTATTTCCCTGTCGCTTATCTATTATTATGGTCCTGCCACGAAAAAGAAATATCATTTCATATCTCCGGGGGCTACGGTAGCTACGGTGCTTTCTATTTTGGCATCGGTGGGATTTTCATATTACGTACAGCATTTTGTGCGATTAAATAATCTGTTCGGCTCCATCGGTACAGTAATGATTTTATTGATTTGGTTAAATATAAATGCCTTTGTGCTGCTAATCGGTTACGAAATTAATGTGGCCGTTTATCACCACCGAAATCAGAAAAAGGGTTTGTGATTTGGCTATTTTCAAATTTTATTTAGGTTTGCGCTCCCAATCAATCGGAGGAATGCCAGAGCGGTTGAATGGAACTGTCTTGAAAACAGTCAAGCGTGATGAGCGCTTCGTGGGTTCAAATCCCACTTCCTCCTCAAACACAAAAGCCGCTTTAAAAGCGGCTTTTGTCATTTCAAAGTAAATCTTTGTGTTGTTTGAACCAGTCCACAAATTTTTTTACACCCTCTTCAATAGATGTTTTCGGCACATAGCCAAAGTCGCGGCTTAGCGCATCAATGTTTGCATAGGTTTCATAGACATCGCCCGCTTGCATTGGCAGTAATTCCTGCTCGTTTTTTTGACCCATTTCATCTTCTATCAAACCGATGAATCGCAATAATTCTACCGGTTTATTGTTTCCGATATTATAGATTTTATTGCAACCCGGAGCGCCTTTCATTACGCGTAAAATACCCTCCACAATATCATCAATATAGGTAAAATCTCTGCGCATATTTCCGTGATTAAACACCTTTATCGGCTTTTTATTCGCTACTGCGGAAGCAAACAAAATGGGCGACATATCGGGTCTTCCCCAAGGACCGTAAACAGTGAAAAACCGCAAACCGGTGGTCGGAAGTTGATATAAATGATGGTAAGTAAACGCCATTAATTCATTACTACGCTTGGTGGCAGCATAGAGCGAAATCGGACTGTCCACCGCATCGCTTTCCGAAAAAGGAACGGTAGTGTTGGCTCCGTACACACTGGAACTGCTGGCATAAATAAGATGTTTGACAGGGGTGTTTTTACATCCTTCCAAAATATTCAGGAAGCCGGTAATGTTGCTGTCAATATAGGCGTGTGGATTCTCCAAACTGTAACGCACTCCGCCTTGTGCTGCCAAATGAACGACCAAATCAAATCGCTCTTCGGCAAATAGTTTTTCCATTTCGTTTTTATCTTCCAATCCCAGTTTGATAAAACGGTAATTCGGACTGGAAAGGCTTTTTACTTGCGTGCCATACGCAATATTTTCTTCCGAAATCCCGTGTTGCGCCAAACGGGCAAATTTCAATTTAGGAGAATAATAGTCGTTGATGTTATCCAATCCGACAATATCGTAGCCGCCCTCTTTCAAAAGTCTGTCTACTAGGCTAAAGCCAATAAACCCAGCCGTTCCCGTAACCAATATTTTTTGCGCCATTGGTAGCGAAAGTAGTTTTTTATCATCATTATTGAAATACGCCCCAAGTCCCTTGAAAAAACGGGCACGACATTCAACTATTTCTATTTTTAAGGGTCTTTGGTGGAATTAGTCATTCTTTTTTCTGTAATTTGTAGCGTATGATTTTTCCGAAACGCCTGTCGGGGCTTGTTCTCCTCGTTTTTTTTACCCATTTCGCTTTTGCGCAAAGCTACTCGTTGCGCGGTAAGTTGATGGATGGCAAAGACAAGTCGGAACTCATCAGCGCGAATGTGGCCGTGATTTCTGTTGCTGATTCGACTCAACGTTTTGGCGCGCAATCTGACATGGAAGGTCATTTTGAAATCCTGAATTTGAAAAGTGGGAAGTATATTTTAAATGTATCATATATAGGCTACGAGCCTTTTCGAAAAGCCATTAGCATAGAGGATGCCTCTGTAAATTTGGGAGCCCTTTTACTCGTGCCCAACACGACTATGCTGAAAGATGTGAAGATAGAGGAAACGGTTTTACGGGCACAACAAAAAGGCGACACTACGGAATATAATGCTGCGGCTTTCAAAACAAATCCGGATGCCGTTGCGGAAGATTTGGTCACGAAAATGCCCGGCATCACGAATGAAAATGGCACGATAAAAGCGCATGGAGAGGAAGTTAAAAAAGTGCTGATTGACGGCAAAGAGTTTTTTGGCGATGATGTTTCTACGGCTTTGAAAAATTTACCGGCTGATGTGATTGAAAAAATTCAGGTGTTTGACCAAATGAGTGACCAGGCGCAGTTTACCGGATTCAATGACGGCAACACCAAAAAAGCACTCAACATCAAAACCAAAAATGGCATCAGCAATGCGGTGTTCGGCAAAGTGTATGGCGGTTTTGGTTATATAAATGATGCTCGTTACAATGCAGGAGGAACGCTAAACTGGTTTAGAGGCGATAGGCGAATTTCGGTGCTTGCTATGTCGAACAATGTCAATCAGCAAAATTTTTCGCTGGATGATATAACGGGAGCTATGGGAGGCGGTTCATTGGGTGGTGGGCGTTCCGGAGGAAGAGGCGGTGGCGCAAATGCAGCAAGCAGCTTGATGGCGGGGCAGCAAAACGGCATTTCGACAACTCATGCTGCGGGCTTAAATTACAGCGATGTTTGGGGTAAAAAAAATAATATCAAATTGAGCGGAAGTTACTTTTTCAATTTTTCCGATAACGTCAATACATCTGAAATAAACCGCGACTATTTCAACACAGGCGGCACCTCAAATCGCTATGAAGAAAACAATACAACCACGGCTCAAAATATCAATCATCGTATAAACATGCGCTTTCAGTATGATATTGATT
>JAEYZB010000025.1 GCA_023428205.1 Bacteroidota bacterium
AACGCTTTGTTAGTGCTGTGTGCGGAAGTGCTTAAGGCAGGTAAATCGTTTCCCAAACACACAGAAAATCTAATTATCAATTATTTCAATCAGCATTTTGGTTTTATTCATTCGCAAAAACGAATGCATAATTTGCGTCAGTACCTTACCATCGGCTCATCGCCCTATGTGAAAATCAGCTGTACACAAATCAAAAACCTGAGTACTTCCGATTCTATAGAGGAAATATTGGGCTTTTTGTTTGAAGTAGCAGCAAGCAGTCATTTTATCGGCACAGCGGAACTGCGTGTTTTAAAACAAATACAGGGCTATTTGGGTGTAAATGAAGAGGTTTTCTTATCGCTGAAAAAAAAGACGCTTGATAGCTCAAATCCATACGTATTGCTTGGAGTGGAGACTTCAGCCTCGCTTAGAGAAATTCAATCGGCCTATCGCAAAAAAGTATTGCTTTACCACCCGGATAAATGCCGATTGCCGATGAGTGCAGAAGAAAAAAATCGCCATTTTGAGGCGATTCAGGCTGCTTATGAAAGTTGTAAGGAGAAAGCTGAAAATGATAAGTCGTAAGTCAAAACGCAGGAGCCGTCCTTGTGGTTTCCTATGAAATGGTGTGAAAAAACGAGCAGGATTTTCCTTCGCCCATTTTTATTTATCTCGGTAAGATGCCGTTGAACATTAATTCGTTGTGCCGTAAAAAAATAAAGCGGTTTCCTTCTTTTTTGATAAAAAGTGCAATACTTTTACTCTCACTAAAAATTTACGATTATGAGAGTATTAGAAGACAAAATTACAGTTACCCAAATTATGACTAGAAAAGTGGTTGTGGGCGGTTTATCAAACAAATTTTCCCAAATATTAGAGTTTTTTACTTCTTATAAAATTCATCATTTACCGATTTGTGAAAACGATGAAGTGAGAGGTGTGATTAGCTATACCGATATGTTGAAATTTGTTGCTATGCAATTAGAAAGCGGAAAAAGTGTTTCCCTTGCTGATTTAGACAACGTGTTTTCGGTAGAGGCGGTTATGACAAAAAATGTCGTGACTATTCATCCTGATGCATTGATAGATGATGCTTGTAAAGCTCTTTCCGGTGGTTCATTTCAAGGATTACCAGTAGTGGGCGACAATAAGAAAATAGTGGGAATACTGAGCAACAAAGACATCGTTCGGTTTTACAACCAGTATTAATCATTCATTTCCAAACAAAACTTTCGCCTCGCAATTTTGCGAGGCTTTTTATTGTGCCTTGCTGAAGCTTTTTTGGTAATCGGCAATACTTCTGCGAATGACTTCTTTTGCTTCTTCGGCTCCGTAGATGTGAGGGATAGAAACTTTTTTATTGGAGTCGTCAGGCAGGTTTTTGTACGTCAAAAAGTAATGTTTCAGTCGGTTCAGCAAACTCAGGGGAACATCTGAAACATCTTTCCAGCCTTCATACACGTCATCGCCTTTTAGTACGCAAATAATTTTATCGTCTGCCTCATTTTTATCAATCATTCGAAAGCCGCCAATAGGAATGGCTTTTACCAAAATGCCGGAATGGTCTATGTGTTTTTCGGTGAGAACACAAACGTCTAAAGGGTCTTGGTCACCAATGATATCAGTCAATCCTGTTTTTTCCATACAGAACTTTCCAATTTCTTCCCCGCAAAATGTTTGTGGAAAAAAACCGTACAGCGCAGGAAAAACGTTTGAATACAACTGTGGTCTGTCTATTTTCAAAATACCGCTTTTTTTGTCCACTTCATACTTGATAGTATCTGTCGGTACAATTTCGATGTAAGCGGTACATTCATCAGGTGCTTTTTCGCCTAATTCTACCCCATGCCAAGGGTGTGCCGTGTATTTTGTATGGTTGTTCATCAATTTCTTTTTAAGTCAAACTTTTCAATTTTATTGTAGAGGTGCGAACGCTGAATATCCAATACCTCTGCTGTTTTTGATACATTCCACGCGTATTTTTTCAGCATGTGTTCAATGAATAGTTTTTCCATGTGTTCTTTGAAGTCCTGAAACTTATCAAACTGTTCAAAAATATCGGTCGGTGTATTTTTAGCGTGGACGTTTGTCACGAAATTCTTTACGTCCTCATCCGTAATTTTTTGTTCGCTGAGAATAATTAAGCGTTCCACTACATTGCGCAATTCCCGAATATTTCCTTCCCATTTCATATTTTTCAGTTCGTCTAATGCTTTTGGGGTAATTGCTTTTTTGGGAATGGAGTAGTCTTCGCAAATTTCTCGCACAAATTTTTCAGTAAGCAACGGAATGTCGTCAGCGCGTTCGTTTAGTGTAGGAACATGAATAATAATAACACTTAAACGTTGATACAAATCCATTCGGAAACGGCCTTCTTCAATTTCTTTTATCAGATCTCTGTTTGTTGCCGCAATGACACGTACGTCAATCGCAATATCCTTGTCGCTTCCTATGCGCGAAATGCGGTTTTCCTGTAAAGCGCGTAGCATTTTTGCTTGTGCCGGCAAACTCATTTCACCTATTTCATCTAAAAACAAGGTGCCTTCGTGCGCAAGTTCAAACTGTCCTTGCTTTTGTTTAATGGCAGAGGTAAACGCGCCTTTTTCGTGTCCGAAAAGTTCGCTTTCTATCAGTTCGCTCGGAATAGCTGCGCAGTTCACTTCAATCAAGGGTTTAGTTGCGCGGTTTGATTTTTCGTGTATCCAGCGTGCTATGAGTTCTTTCCCGGTTCCGTTTTCCCCTGTAATTAAAACCCGTGCATCGGTGGGAGCCACACGTTCAATATTGTCTTTTATTTTTTTGATAGCGGGTGAGTCGCCAATAATTTCTCGTGTTTTGCCTACTTTTCGTTTCAGGACTTTGGTTTCCGTTACTAAATTTC
>JAEYZB010000113.1 GCA_023428205.1 Bacteroidota bacterium
TATAAAAGACGCAGATATCATTTACGTGAAGAATTGGAACTCGTACGAGAACTATGGCGCAATGCCCGAAGAGAAAGAAAATTGGTTGTTAGATTTAGATAAACTTTCGCTCACGAACAACGCAAAAATTATGCATTGTCTACCTGTTCGTAGAAATGTAGAATTGATAGATGCGTTAATAGATAGCACGTCTTCGCTTATTCAACAGCAAGCCGGAAACCGCGTGTGGGCGGCACAATGCGTGATTAGAAACATAGTGGAAAGTTTGTAAAGTTCACAAAGCAAAAAGTGTATCGGCTTTGCGAATCTACTTTATAAACTTTAGGACTTTAAAAACTTTATGAACTAAGAAAATGGGAAAACTATTTGTCATAAAAATCGGTGGCAACATCATTGATAACGCGAAAGCATTAGATAATTTCTTGTCTGATTTTTCGAAAATTTCTGCGAAGAAAATTTTGATACACGGAGGCGGAAAATTGGCAACAGAACTCAGTTCGCAATTGGGTATTGAAACGAAAATGATAGAGGGGCGCAGAATTACAGACGAAGCGACTATTCGCGTGGTAACGATGACTTACGCAGGCTTTGTGAATAAAACGATTGTCGCAAAACTGCAAGCACAAAACACCAACGCGCTTGGCTTTAGCGGTGCGGACGCGAAATTGATTCCTGCCACCAAACGACCTGTTAAAGACATTGACTACGGCTTCGTGGGGGACATAGAAAAAACGGCAGTAAATGCCGATTTTTTGAACGCAATTTTAGCACTTGGAATTACGCCTGTTGTTGCGCCTATTTCGGCAGATGAAAACGGACAATTGCTCAACATCAATGCAGATACTATCGCGAAAACGGTTGCAGAAGCGATGACGAAATACTACGATGTTACGCTCGTTTATTGTTTTGAGAAAAATGGACTTTTGCGCGATGTAAATGATGATAAAAGTGTAATTGCTGCAATCAATTTTTCGGAAGCTGAAACGCTCAAACAAAACGGTACAATAACAGCCGGAATGATTCCGAAAGTGGATAATGCGCTGGAGGCCATCAGTAATGGTGTGAATACGGTTGTAATTGGGCATGCACAAAACATTTTGCAAATTGCAGAAGGTAATCACGTATTTGGAACGTGGATAATCTGAAAATTATGGCGTATCACAACGATTTAGGAAAACGCGGGGAAGAAATTGCTTGTCGGTATTTGCAAGAGAAAGGTTATGCGATTTTGGAAACAAACTTTCGTTTTGGAAGAGGGGAAATTGATGTGATTGCGAAGCAGCAGGAAACAATTGTTTTTGTGGAAGTGAAAACCCGAAGTTCCAATAAATATGGCTATCCTGAAGAAAGTGTGACAGAAAGTAAAAAAGAAAAATTGAAAGAAACAGCAATGGAATATCTGATTAAAAATGACTTACAAAACGAAATTCGTTTTGATGTGGTTACTATTACGGCTGTGCGAGATGCTATACATATTTGTCATATTGAAGATGCTTTCTTTCATTAAATGGGTGAAAAAAACGAGCAAGATATAATCTGACACAATGGAAATACATAATGCCATAGGACTTTTGAAGCGACTTATCGCTGCTCCGTCTTTCTCAAAAGAGGAAGGTGAAACGGCCGATATAATTGCTGTGCATTTGGAAACGTCAGGTATTGCTGTATTTCGGAAAGGCAACAACGTGTGGGCTAAGAATAAATTTTTTGATGCAACAAAACACACAATTCTTCTCAATTCGCATCACGATACCGTGAAACCGAATGCCGGTTATATACTTAATCCGTTTGAACCGATTGAAAAAGACGGTAAACTTTATGGCTTAGGAAGCAATGATGCAGGCGGAGCGTTAGTGAGTTTGCTTTTTACGTTCTTACATTTTTACGAAAGTGAAAAAACAACTTTCAACATCGTTTTTGCGGCAACTGCGGAAGAAGAAATTTCAGGCAGAAACGGTATAGAAAGTATTATTTCGGAATTAGGAAATATTGACTTGGCGATAGTAGGCGAACCGACTTTAATGAATTTGGCGGTTGCC
Source organism: Bacteroidota bacterium (assembly GCA_023428205.1). Taxonomy (GTDB): domain Bacteria; phylum Bacteroidota; class Bacteroidia; order Chitinophagales; family LD1; genus CALAYL01. The sequence continues at coordinate 2,040 of JAEYZB010000113.1, forward strand.
GAACGCGGTTTGTTGGTGGTGGATTGTATCGCGAAAGGCAAAGCCGGACACGCAGCGCGCAATGAAGGCGTGAACGCGATTTACGAAGCGATGCCCGATATAGAATGGTTTCGCACGTTTCGCTTTCCGAAAAAATCCGATTGGCTGGGCGAAGTAAGTATGAACGTAACCGTTATAAATACAGGACAGGCACACAACCAAGTGCCGGCTGAATGTACCTTTGTGGTGGATATCCGATTGAACGAATGTTACACGCACGAAGAGGTGCTCGAAACAATTCGCGAGAACGTGAAATGCGAAGTAAAAGAACGTTCTACACGCATAAAATCGAAAGGCATTTCGTTGGAACATCCGATTGTGAAAGCCGCACAGCACTTAGGTTTTGAACTCTACGGCTCACCAACCACTTCCGACCAAGCCTTGATGCCGTTTACTTCCGTAAAACTTGGACCGGGCGACTCGGCTCGTTCGCACAGCGCGGATGAATTTATTTTTGTGGAAGAGATCGAAAAGGGAATTGAGAAGTATATTCGCTTGCTTGAAGTACTGAATAAGTGAATAAAGGGTTAAATGATTAAATATGGCTAGTTTAGAAAAAATTGAATTTGTTGAGACCTTAAAAGAACGTTTTAAACAGTTTGTTATTCGTTCTACAAAGCTGTACCAAGCATTGCCTAAGACTGGTGAAGCGAAAATTTTTGGCAATCAATTTTTACGGTCATCCTCATCATCAGCCGCGAATTACAGAGCCGCTTGCAGAGCGCGTTCAGCAAAAGAGTTTTATGCAAAAATTAGTATAGTAAACGAAGAATTAGACGAAAGTCAATTTTGGTTAGAAATCATAATAGACACAGAAATTTTGGAAAAGAAAAAAGTGGAAAATTTGTATAACGAAGCAACAGAGTTGTTAGCGATAATCACTAAGGCGCGAAAAACGTCATCTCAATAATTTACTCATTTATTCAATTAATCATTTACTCATTTCATAGGTATGAAAATCTGGCAAAAAGGCGAAATAAATTACGATGCGCATGCATTGGCGGTAGAAAAATTTACTGTAGGCAACGATAAATTGTGGGATGTGCGTTTAGCGGAATTTGATGTAAAAGGTTCCATGGCGCACGCAGAAATGTTAGCGCAAATCGGTATTCTTTCCAAAGAGGAAAACGAGGCGCTGCAAAAAGGCTTGTCGGATATTTTAAAAGAAATTGAAGACGGGAAGTTTGTGATTGACGAGCACAGTGAAGATGTGCATTCGCAGATTGAAAAACTGCTGACGGAGCGCATTGGCGAAGCCGGAAAAAAACTGCACACGGGGCGTTCGCGCAACGACCAAGTGCTGGTGGATATGAAGTTGTTGCTCAAAGAAGAAGTGCGCGAAATCGCTTCACTGGTGTCGGCTTTGTTTGACCGATTTCAGACTTTGAGCGAAAAACACAAAAATGATTTACTGCCGGGCTACACGCATTTTCAGTTGGCTATGCCCTCATCGTTCGGCTTGTGGTTTGGCGCGTATGCCGAAAGTTTGGTGGATGATACAGAACTGCTTGCGGCAGCCTTTCACATTGCCGATAAAAATCCGCTAGGTTCGGGCGCGGGTTTTGGTTCTGCGTTTCCATTGCACCGAAAAATCACAACTGATTTGCTCGGATTTTCGGAAATGAATTACAATTCTGTTTACGCACAAATGACGCGTGGCAAAGCCGAAAAAGCAACACTCACTGCTATTGCCAGCGTAGCGGCAACACTGTCGCGCTTCGCCTATGACGTGTGTTTTTATATGAACCAACAGTTAGGCTATGTAGCGTTTCCTGAGTCATTGACTACGGGTTCGAGCATTATGCCGCACAAAAAAAACCCTGACGTGTTTGAGCTCATTCGCGCGAAATGCAATCGCCTGCAAGCTGCTCCGAATGAAATGACGTTGCTGATAAATAATCTGCCAAGTGGTTATCACAGAGATATGCAGCTCACAAAAGACATTTTGTTTCCTGCGATTGACACCCTGAAAGAATGTATCGGTATTTTATTGTTGTCGCTGAAAGAAATCAAAGTGCGGGAAAATATATTGGACAGTGCGACTTTCAATGAGTTGTTCAGCGTAGAAGAAATCAATAAGCTGGTGGTGAAAGGCGTAAGTTTTCGCGATGCGTACAAGCAAATCGGTGGCGATATAAACTCCCACAATTTCAATCCCGAACACAACGTAAACCACACCCACGAAGGCTCAATCGGGAATTTGTGTAATGCCGAAATCAAGGCGATGATGAAGGCGGTACTGAATACTTTTCAGAAGTAAAAGTCATCTAAAAAAACGAGCACGTTGAGATGAGCGAGACGCAAGTGGGTGAAAAAAACGAGCACGTTGGACTTATTTCGTGGCTACGTAAAAGCCTTCGCTATTTTTTTTCACCGAACCTGTAGATAAGCACCATTCCAATAACTCCCGTGTTTTTGTTGCGTTGAGTTTTATGGCTTGAGAAATTTGTGAGATATTTTTGGGAGTAGTCAATGCCTCTTGTAGCGCTGAAAAATAGTGTTTGTAATCAAAATTCTGCTCGTTTTTTTGACCCAGACAGACATCACACACTCCGCATTTATCCGCGTTTTTTTCGCCAAAGTAATTTGCGATAAAAACACTACGACACTGTGTGTTTTGCAGGGCATAATGTTTTATATTTTCCAGTCGATTGATGTTGCTTTTTGTGCGTTTTTCAATAAAAGCGACATCC
>JAEYZB010000126.1 GCA_023428205.1 Bacteroidota bacterium
CGGTAGAATCGTGGCGAATGGCGGGGCCTGTTTGCAATTCGTGCGGCAAATGATTTTCTAATTTCCCGAAATAATCTGCAATTAATGGGCGAAGCAATGAAAACGGCAACTGATTTTTCGCCAAAATATCTTCCGCTATCGCGAGTTGACTATTCACAAAATTATCGGCGAAAACAGCAGCCAGGTGAAGGTTTTGTCGTTGTTGCGAATCTGCTTCCAGCACATGATTACTTAGCAAACGTGCTAGTTTTTTCAGGGTATTTCCCGTTGATTCCTCATTGGCCTCAATCAAAAAAGGAGCATCAGAAAAACGAGCAGGAATGGTTTTTTGCATGGAAATAAACGGATAAAAAACCCCGTGTTTTTCATGGTGTATCAACACATTCATTTCCACTGAACCCGAAGTGAGTGCCACAATTACATTCGTTTGTGGTGTCAGCGCAGTCGCAATGCTTAAGATGTTGTTATCTGTTGCTGCAATGAGTAAAATGTCGGTATTCTGTGCATCAAACAGTGAGATATCGTTTGTTGCTTGCGCGTTTACTTTTTCGGCAAGAATCTCTGCGTTTTCAAGGGAAGAAGAAATAATTTGCGAGATAAAAACTTCTTTCTCGTATAACGCCAAAGCGAGTTGTGTTGCCACATTTCCTGAGCCGATAAAAGATATTTTCATAGACTGTTTTATGGTTTCTCGTGCTCGTTTTTTTCAACCATTTGTTTTGCGTCTTAACCATGCGCTATAGAAAATCCCGACAAATGTAATGAGACCTCCCAGCCATACCAAGTTGATAAACGGAAAAACAATTGCTTTCATAATCACGAAGTCCGCAATCTGCTGCTTTTCCTTTATTGCAAAGGAAAACGATTTCGTTTCCGGATTGATACGATTGATGTCAATCTCCAAACCTAAATGGGTATTACTGTACGGATGCGAAAACACCTGATTGCTATTTTTGTCAATCAAATAAAGCGGTTCCGCAATTTCCGAAAGTCCTTTTAAGTCACCAATCTTCAAGCGTGCTGCCACCGCCAATTTGTCCTCATCGGCTTTGTCGATTTTGGGTTTCGGATCAATGGCTTCAAACACAACATAATGACGATTCAGATAGAACGTGTCGCCTACTGATTTTTCAAACAGCATCAGCGTATCTTTATTTTTTGAGTTGTCAGCCGCAGCGGTGATGTGTGTAAAAACATCTTTCGTTAGGTAATGCTTTGTGCTCGGATTGGGCGCATCTCCCATTCTTGGATTCAGCACCAAATTCGGATGCAGCGTAAAATCTTCAATCACCTTGCCGTTATCTTTTTTCTGATAGCGAACATTGAAAATGGTTTTGTGTGGTTCGTTCGTTTTGCCCGTGTATGTTACATCGTAGCCACTCATCGCATATACAGAGTCTTTTTGCAAAAGAACGTTCAATGCTTGTTCCTGCGAATCAAAGCCCTGCCCAAAGGCATCATTGTGTGTATTTAGCGACACCACTTCTTTTTTGTGTTGCGAAATCAAAACGCCTACCAAAAATAAACCAAAACCAAAGTGCGTGATTGAGCCACCACTCAACTTCCATTTTCTTTTCAGTACGACAAAGAAGAAAAAGAGATTGCCCAACACCGCATAAACAGCCGCAACCAAGAACATGAAATACGGTGAAAGGAACGGGATGTTTCGGTTTTCGCCATACTTCAAAATCACATCAATATCACAGGCAAACGAAATGCCGATAGAAAAAAGTATTGCTAAGAAGAAAGCATAAGCGACCCATTTTATCATATTGGATACACGCCCCAATTTATAAGAAAAGAATTGGACAACGGCCGTAAGCAAGGCTACAATCAACGCTAACCAAATTTGAATACTGTTATAGTGACTCACAACATCTTTCGGAGGTGCCAGATTCAGATGAAACAGTTTATTCCAAACGGGAATGGACGTGGTAAAAACCATTTGCACAGAAGAAAGCAGTAACACAAGTGCGCCTATGAACATCCAAAATTCGCGCGATAAAAACGCCTCTTCTTGCGTAGGGCTTGGGATGGATTTATAACGAATAGCAAGCAACACAATGGCCGGAATGAAGTACGCGCCCATATAAATCAGAAGCTGTCCGCTCATTCCCAAATCGGTAAATGCATGCACGGAAGTGTCGCCCAAAATGCCACTACGTGTGAGGAACGTGGAATATAGTACCATCAGCCAACCCAAAATGTAAAACAAAAATGCGCTGAATAAACCGTGTTTGGTATAGCGGTACACTAAGTGCAAATGCACTCCTGCCACAAGCAGCAACCACGGCACAAACGACATGTTTTCCACCGGATCCCATGCCCAAAAACCACCAAAGCTCAGCGATTCATAAGCCCACGCGCCACCCATCAAAATGCCTGTTCCTAAAATGCCGACAGAAAACAGTGCCCACGGCAATGCCGGTTTCACCCAGCCTTCAAAATCTTTGCGCCATAAAGCTGCGATGGCATAGGCAAACGGAATCAATGCCGAAGCAAACCCTACGAACAATACCGGTGGGTGAATCGTCATCCAATAGTTTTGCAAAAGAGGATTCAAGCCATTTCCGTCCGCAATCATATTCAAGTAGTCAGGGCGCTGAAATATCGGAGCATCTGCCATTTCATCCCGTAACAAAACAAATGGATTGCTGCCGATTTTGTAGCCGAAAGCATACACCCCCAGTACCATTGACGCTAAAAAAGTTTGTGTAACAGCAACCACCGTCATTACCGTGTTTTCCCAAATTTTCGCGGTTTTAATAAGAATAAAACCTAAGACTGCGCCCCAAAACTCCCACAGTAAAAAGCTTCCTTCTTGTCCTTCCCAAAAACAGGAAATCACATATTTCATATCCAGTTCGCGGGACGAATGTCGCCACGCATAATGATATTCAAACCAGTGATTCAAAATCATTACAAACAGTAAAATAAAAATGCCGATAACACTCGTTCCATGTGCGATGAAACTCGCCCGCGCCAAGCGTTTCCATTGCGCTTCATTTTTGGAATATTCTGCAAAAACGTACGCGACTACCGCTAACAAGGCTGCAAAAAATGCCGTGATAATTAAGAAATGACCTAAATGACCGAGCCAGAGATGCTCGTTCAAAAAACCGTTGCTGCCGAAGCGTTCCGCGAAAAAATTCATAATTCAAAAAATAGTAGGCGCGAAACTAACGATATTTTGGCGGAAGCCTAACGTTTAGGGAACTTTACAAATGTATCACCTCTCCGAAAGCCGCAGCAGTCGCTTCCATAATCGCTTCGCTCATGGTTGGATGCGGGTGAATGGATTTGATGATTTCGTGTCCCGTAGTTTCGAGTTTGCGCGCTACGACTACTTCCGCAATCATTTCGGTAACGTTTGCGCCCACAAAATGCGCGCCTAACCATTCGCCATATTTCGCATCGAAAATTACTTTTACAAAACCGTCTTTTGCTCCGCTTGCAGAGGCTTTTCCGGATGCTGAAAACGGGAATTTTCCGACTTTAATTTCATAGCCTTTTGCTTTCGCTTCTTCTTCGGTGAGGCCGACAGATGCGATTTCAGGAATGCAATAGGTACAGCTTGGAATATTTCCGTAGTCAATCGGTTCAGGGGAATGTCCCGCGATTTTTTCTACACAGGTAATTCCTTCCGCAGAAGCCACGTGCGCCAGTGCAGGGCCTTTCACGATGTCGCCAATGGCGTAAACGCCTGCTACATTGGTGCGGTAAAAATCATCTACTACAACCAAGCCTTTGTCGGTTTTTACTCCTACCGTTTCCAATCCCAGATTTTCAATATTCGTAGAAATGCCCGCAGCCGAAAGCACGACTTCGGCAGTAATTGTTTCTGTTCCTGTTTTAGTTTTAATGTGAACGGTATTTGCGCCTGTTTTGGTTTCCACTTTTTCCACAGAGGAAGATGTCAAGAATTTAATGCCTTTTTTCTTCATTATTTTCTCTACTTCCTTAGAAACTTCCGCGTCTTCACGCGGCAAAATTCTGTCCGAAAATTCGACAATCGTTACTTCCGTTCCCAGGGTATTATAAAAGTACGCGAATTCCATTCCGATAGCACCGGAGCCAATAACCAATAATGATTTTGGCTGCTTCGGCAAGCTCATGGCCTCGCGGTAGCCGATGACATTTTTGCCGTCTTGCTTGATGTTCGGCAACTCGCGCGAACGACCGCCTGTGGCGAGAATAATGTGCTTTGCGGTTTGCGTTGTTTTTTTGCCCGAAGCATCCGTGATTTCTACGGTGTTTCCTTTCGCTAGCTTCGCTGTGCCCGAAATCACATCAATTTTATTTTTCTTCATCAAGAAGGCAATTCCTTTGCTCATTCCATCGGCTACACCACGGCTTCTGCTCACAATTTTCGAAAAGTCCGCTTTCCCTTCTTTTATATCAATACCATAGTCGGCAGCATGGTTTAGATATTCAAAAACCTGTGCGGATTTCAGTAGGGCTTTTGTTGGAATACAGCCCCAGTTCAGGCAAATTCCACCCAAATTTTCGCGTTCAACTATTGCCGTTTTTAAACCTAATTGTGACGCGCGAATTGCTGCCACATAACCTCCCGGTCCGCTACCGATAACTATTAAATCATAACTCATAAAATCGCTATTTGAAACGCAAGATATAATTCAATTGTTAATTGTCAATTGTTAATCGGAAGTGGGTGAAAAAAACGAGGTGGATTTTGGCATTAGACAACGAAGTCTTTGCCCTGTAAATGAGTTGATGACATCTCGCTGGCAGTGTAACGAGAGTAAAGAGAAAAGCTCTCAGCTTTCGCTTTAAAACATGAGGCAAAGTGCTCGTTGTAAAAAAGCAATGATCCTTCCTGTCAGCGTTTAATAATTCCGCTCATACATAACTACATAGCTGGCATCGTAATAGTCTTTATAACTCATCATAATCCGGTCAACATGTTTCCATCCCGGATATGGATTGCCGGTGTTGACTCCCCAGTCAATATTTTGGCAGCTGAAAGTATGCGAAGTGGTACTAATGGGTAAGTTGGAAATATCGTATAGTCGGTCACTATTCTGATGGTCGCTGCACTCGTTGCCAGTTCCTTCTAACGATATCCCTAAATTTCTCGTAATAGCACTTACGTCAAAGGCAACACTTCCCGAAGGGTTGCGGTAAATCCAGTCTAATTTGTTGATGGTGCCGTTGCTATTAAGTGTAAGTGTTGGCCATGGATAAATGACATTGTTGAGCACATACGATTGATCGGGTAAGTCAAAAGTAAGCGTTTGTCCTCCATACTTTACGGTATAAACTCCGGTAACAGGCAGATAAGAATCGCTGCCCGCAACATCAAACAGATAGGAGGTTGGATACACACGGTGTCCGTTGAATCCTAAATAGGTTTCGGAAGGAGAATTAGAAAGCGGTGAACCGGACGGGCCGGTGTAATAAACGGTTTCAGGAAAGCTGTTATCACTCACACTCAAAAAAAGTCTGTAGCCCTCAATTAGCTTATTCGGGTCATAAGTGGGCGAAAGATTGCTGCCCGCAAATCTTCCGGGCTTTATAAAGTAGATAATAGATAACTTAAAAAACTTTCCTTCCAGCACGTCCACCTGTCCGTTCCCATTTACATCGGGGTTCTTAAGTACCATGGCTAAATAATCATCGGCAGCCGCTACGGCTTCTTTTTGGCCGGCAGTGAGCGTTATTTCGTTGTCTATAGGATTATGTGAAGGCGTAAAAACACTTCCGTTGCGCGTAATGGTTTGCAGGTTTATGGCAGCAACACCGGTGGTTATGTAATTTAATGGAAGTGTTTCAATGCCATTATCCAACGAAAGGATACCCAACGGTTGTTCGGCACTATTCAAAAAAATAAGCCCCCATGGTTTGCCATTATCCAACTCAATGCTAAAATGATTATTGGTAATGTCGGCTGTTTTATACCGGTCGGTGGAAGAAAGGGCGATTACTTTGGCTGCTTCGGTAACGGATGTATTTATATCCCCGCTTATAGTTACCGGTGTGCCGGGAATGTCTTCGTAGTCCTCGCCTCCCGAATCGTTATCCTTTTTACAGCCGGCAATAAACAAGAGTGCGGTGAAGAGAGTAATGAAACTTAGCTTTTTCATATGTATGTATTTTATTCAAAAATCGGAAAAACCATTCACCCTTTCTAAGGGTTTTTATGTATGAATATTCAAATTTATAATGTTTTTTGAAGTCGTGAAATTTTATTGGAGGGTGGGACATAGGCTGTTTGCTTGGCGACAAAATCAGCCATGTAAAAAGCAATGATAAATCTGCTGAAAACGGATTCATCTAAACTGTTCCCGTCACGATTGACCTTTTTGTCGGAATGGGAAATAATGCCCAAATGTGCGACTTCTTACTAAACGCATTAAATTTAAAATAAAGAGATTATCATTGCTTTCGAATAAAAAACAATTACATTCAGCATGAAAAAAGTTTTCTTTTTTGCAGCATTAGCCTGCGTTATTTCTACATCTTGTTCAAAGGAGTTTACCAAAAAACACGAAGCCCGATTTAAAGTAAATGGCACACAATTCAATGTTGGTGAAGATGGGGTGTCGGCAAGCTATTATAATGGAGATTCAAAAACGCTGACGGTTCAGGCGGTTGTAGGGCCTAATGGCATGAATGCGCCCACTATTCTTTTGGATCTGAATAAAATTAATGAGACGGTTGCCATTGATTCGGCTGCGGAGGGATACTCGTACTTAGGCGCAAACAGTTCTATTTACTATTTACCGCATTCGGGCGAATGGAAGATAACGAGTCACAAGGAGGGAAATCCAGCGAGCAGGCACACGGAGGGAACGTTTTCGTTTGTGGCAGTAAATCCGTATGACATTGCCGATACGATGCGCATTACCGAAGGGTATTTTTACGTAAATAACTACTAACATACCTTCCAAGGAAACAGCGACATCGTTTTTTCGTGCAATTTCAAAATTTCGTTTCCAGAATAGCGGCAACAAGCGGATGAAATTCCGCTTTCACGGCTTCAAAATCGGATTTGTTCATCCATTTTATCGCCAGAATATTTTCTTCGGCTTGTGGTTTTAGTTCGCTTGCGTCCGCCAAATCCATATCGTACCAATAGGTTTCTTTGATGCAGTCTTTGCCTTTCATGATGTAGCAATGGTAGGTGCGCAAAGCGGTTGCGTTTTTCAATTTCGTTTTTGCGCCCGTTTCTTCTTCCACTTCGCGCAAAGCGGCTTGCTCAATCGTTTCGCCTTGATCCACTTTGCCTTTCGGCAAATCCCAAAAACCGTTTCGGAAAATGGTCAAAATTTCGTTTTTATCGTTGTAAATAATTCCGCCTGCGGCAACAATGCCGTTGGCATAATCAAAAATGGCCTCTAAGGTTTCTTCTACGTGTGGCGTAATCACCGCAATATTCCCTTTGAAATTGCTGAACAGCAGATGCGGATTCAATCGAAAATCAAAAACTTTTTCTTCATCAGAAATAAGGATGGGAAAAGGGGTTTTATCAAACACATTTTTGCCGTCTGTAATCAGCAAATAATAAGCATCGAAATAGACTTTTTGTTCCATTCCGCTAAACTAAAAATGAAAAACGAAAAGTGAAAAATGAATACAGGCGCGCGCTTGCAACTTTTAGCTTTTAATTTTTAGTTTTTAGTTTTCTTTGCGGCATGATTTTAAATAACTCTATTGCTCGTGAAGTGGCGCAACACTTATTGGAAATTAAAGCTGTAGTGCTGAATGTGCAGCAGCCTTTCACTTGGGCAAGCGGCATCAAAAGCCCGATTTATTGCGATAACCGCAAAACGCTTTCGTTTCCGAAAGTGCGCAATTTCATTAAGCAATCCTTTGCAGAAATTATTGCCGGTGAGTTCAAAAATGTGGAAGTGATTGCGGGCGTAGCGACTGCGGGCATTCCTCACGGAGCGTTGGTGGCCGATGCGTTGAATTTGCCGTTTGTGTATGTGCGCGACAAAGCGAAAGGGCACGGTTTGGAAAATCAGATAGAAGGCAAGCTCGAAAAAGGGCAACGGGTAGTGGTGATTGAAGATTTGATTTCTACGGGAGGAAGTTCGTTGAAAGCGGTGGAGTCCTTGCGTAGTGCAGGAGCGGAAGTGGTTGGGCTGGGCGCGATTTTTACCTTTGATTTTGCGAAGGCAGAACAGGCCTTCAAAGAAAAATACTGTCCTTATTTTACGCTTTCCGATTACAATTACCTTTCAGAAAAAGCACTCGAAAACGACTACATCAAAAAAGAAGAATTGAGCGCGCTGAAAGAATGGCGCGAAAGTCCGGAAACGTGGAATGTGTGAATAACTTCATGTGATGTGAATTTTGAAACGGTTGATTAAAGCCTACTTTTAATTTCAATAAAACCAAAAATCATGGCAACAGATAAAAAAGTAACTCGCGTAGAAGGCGGAAGCTCGTCTTCGGAATCGACAACAACACGAACACCGTTTGTTCCGACAGAAGAAGCCAAAGGTCGTGCTACACAAC
>JAEYZB010000149.1 GCA_023428205.1 Bacteroidota bacterium
AATAAGGACTATGGGCTTTTTTGATGAACAAAGAGAATTTATGAACAACCAACACTTGTTCAATATTGAAGAGTTGCTGAAAATAATCGCCAACCAACAACAGCAAATAATAGAAATCCTGAAAGAAAACCGAAAACTAAAAGAGAACCCTGTATCAGGTACCAAAAAGAAAAAATAAACAAGCACGTAATTTGTGCTGTTTTTATCCCATTTTGAAGTATTTAAAAGCTACTTCTTTTAATTTATGAATAGTAAAAATACAAATACAAAATTTTCATTTGGCTGCTTAGCTTTTGTTGTCCTTATTTGGATTATAGCATATCTGTATGGGCAAAACAAAAAACGGCAAGAAAGACAAGCAGAGAAAGAAATAGAACATCAACGACAAAGAAGAAATACAACTTATGAAATTTTACTTCCAAAAGATACTGTTCAATACAGAAAAACAAAACATCTAACTCCAAAACAAAAAAGAGAACTTGAAGAAGAAGCCCAATACGAATGGGACGTTAGAGAAGAAGCTGAAGGACAAATGGACGAGCGCGGAATTGACGAACCTTATTAGTGTTCCACGTGGAACACCAAAATAAGTTCTGACTTTCAAAATAACAATCGTCATTGCGAGGAACGAAGCAATCCTTTAAATTATTAACTACAACATTTCCTCTAAATCTTTCCATTCAGGATTGATACTATTTATCAAATCAATTTTTTGTTTGCGACCTCCTCCTTTTAATCTTTTTTCTTCAGCAATGGCTTCCTCAATAGAAGAAAATGAATTGTAATAAACCAATTTATTGCAGTTATATTTTGCTGTAAAACTATTCGAGTGTACTTTGTTTTTATGTTCCCAAACACGAACTCTTAAATCAAAAGTTACACCAACATACAAAACTGAATTGTTTTTATTGGTCATTATGTAAACTGCGCCACCTTTGTGCATAGCTGTTAGTTTTAGTTTCTCATTCTTGTTTCGGGGATTGCTTCGTTCCTCGCAATGACGAACTTAGTTTGAGCATTACATTAAATTTTCTCTATTCTTATTTTAAATTCAGAATTCCAATTCCTATATCTATAAAGAACTAATAAATCAGGAAAAATTTCATCTTCCATAACTATTTTCATTAAAATTTAATTATTTATTTTATTAATAATCAATTACTTAAAAATAAAATTTCCAACTAAAGTAGCATTTCTAAAAATTACCGTTTTATTTTTCAATATTCCATTTTTTGTAACATTCAGTACGAATTTTTAAATGACTAATTTTGTATTCACTTTACGAACTTTCTACTTTTTTCTTTCTGCTAAAATAGTTTCTCCATCAATTACCGTTTCTCCAACTTTTACATTTGGCAAATATCCGTTTGGAACAACTACCGTAATTTGTGAACCCAATTTTATCAAACCAATCAACTCACCTGTTTTCTTTTCTTGATTCGGTTCTACAAAATCTACAATTCGTCTTGCCAAAAATCCGGCAATCTGTACTACTTTGAATTTTTCATTTTGATAATTCTCCAACAAAATTTCATTGTGTTCATTTTCAAAACGAATTCCCAAATCATTACTCATCACAATGGCATTACTAAAATTGCCTGGAGTATGTTTGTGCGCGAGAATTTTTCCATCCACCGGCATACGCTGATAATGCACATGAATTGGAGTCATTTGAATCGAAATAATATAACCCGCAGTATCCACATCTTTTGTCCACAAGTGTATAACTCCAAATTTTTCTTTCGTCACATTTATCCATTCTTGGTTGAATTTCGTGATGGAAACAATCTCACCATTTGCCGGAGAAATAAACGCGTTTTCTACTTTCGGAATAGTTCGTTCCGGAGTACGTAAAAACCAAAAACGGTAAAATCCTGCAAATAAAATTGCCAGTAAAACGAGTGTAAATCCTAATCTTTTCAAGTGTTTCATTTCTTTATTTTTTGTTTCACAAAGGTATTCCCCTTTCAAAAACTTTGTAGAAAAACGTCTTTTAAATTCTTCCACACAGTAATATATAATAAATAAGATTTTATATAAAAGAAAGTATAATACTATTAGCACAGTGGATAAGCGAGTAACTATTTTTTTCAGTTGTTGTTTTTGTGGTTATACATGTTTTATACACAATAATTCACATTTATCTACAGCTTATACAACTCATTTTTCTTACAAATTCTGTACTTATTCACAACTTGTTTATTTTCTACTAACATACACTTGATAATAAACTCTTATTCACACTGATTGTGTACAGTTGTGAATAGTGGACTACTTTCTAACAGTCACTTTTTTGAAAAACGGCTCTGTGTTTTTAGTTGCATTTTCAAAAATATTTTTTCGGGAAATATCCACAGTATTACAACATTATTCACACAGTGTTTATTTGTACAAGTTATAGCTATCAATGTACTGCCAAACTTTTTCAGGGACATAATACTGAATAGAGCGTCCTGATTTAATCTCATTACGGATATAAGTAGAAGAAATTTCCAGTAATGGAAAATCTAAATAATGAATGTTTTTTTGGGTAGGTAACGGATTGTTTTTTTCATTGCGGTTATAAACGTAAAAATCATAATCGCGCAGTAAAATTTCGGAGTTTTTCCATTTAGAAAGTGAAGCTAAATTATCTCCGCCAATAATTAAACTGAATGTATGTTGCGGAAATTTTTGCTTTAGATGAGTGAGTGTATCAATTGTATAAGATGGTTTCGGTAAATTCAATTCAATATCACTCGCCCGAAATTTTGGATTATTATCTATGGCTAAATTTACCAAATGTAAACGGTCGTGAACGGATAATAATGATTGGCTTTTTTTAAATGGATTTTGCGGAGAAACAACAAACCAAATTTCCTGTAACTTCGAGTGTTGTTGAATGGTATTCGCAATAATCAAATGTCCATTGTGAATGGGATTGAAGGAACCAAAAAACAAACCGATTTGCATCTTGTGAAACTATAAAATGTCAGCGAATAGTTGAAATGGCAGAAAAAAACGAGCAAGATTATTCTACCAACTGAAATTGGTAGTCATTAATTTTGAATTGATGAACGGCTTTATTGCCATAATATAAAAAGATAGTGTCGTTTTTTGTACGGGTATAAATTTTTCCGAAGTTGAAATTATAACCAATGCCTTTGTAGGGATTATTGACAGCTCGCTCTGCAAACTTTAAACCATTTAATTGCAGAGAAAGAAAAAGGTATTCACAAATATCATACCCTAAATAGGATGCGCGAGTAGGGTTATGTTTATAGGTGTTTTTATAATCCAAATCAAAGGTTTGTTGTTGTTCACTTGACGTATCAACACTGAAAATATCGGTAAAATGAAGAGTAGCATTATTCATATAATCTACGCGTAAGAAATCATTATCAATCCATGTAGGCATACCAAAAACAGTAGCCTTTTCGCGACTCAGCAAACGCAATGCCTGTTCAATAGGTGCGGCATCATAGCTGCAATAAACAACGACAGTATTTGCATCGGCATGTGTTGCTAAATCTTTGTAAGAATCAGAGACTGTTGTGTCATTGCGATTGATGAATAGGTGTTTAATTTTGTTGGTCGCCTTCGAGTTGTAATTGGTCAATAGAAAGTCCATATAATAAGCAGGCGTAAGTTCACGCTCTTTATTGGAACAATAGACAATAATTTTACGGTCAGCAAAAGAATCGACAATGGTTTTAAACATTCTATCGATGTGTTCTTCAATAGCCGGTTCTATTTTTAATAAATAAGGATTCGTGTTTCCCAGATTCTTATTTATTACGAAGGGTTGAAGATTGATAATTCTGTTTTTTTTGCAGTAATCTGAAATGGTTTTTGCGCCCGTAACAGTGCTTGGGCCAACAATCACATTACTTAGAGAAAGGCGCTCATCGTTTAAAACATTTGCCAATAACGTGTCGTTGTAACCTACGTCAAATACTTGTACTTTCACCTCAAAAGAGGGCGGAGCCAACTTTATGGCACTTTGAAATCCCTCATAAAAATCTAACGCCTCAACAGCAGAGTTTTTGAGTTGAACAGCCTTGGCGTTATTGGCATCAGTACTATTGAAAAAATCATTCAGCTTTGAATTTGTTCTTGCTTCGTCAAATGGAAGCAACAGCGAAATAGTATATGATGCTGAAGGTGCCGTTTCCTGAGAATTAGTAAACAGCGCGGATTGATTGATAGTTTGAGAAAGCGCTGATTCCACGAAAAAGAAACTCGTACACAAAAACAAAATGGATTTCATCATTTATCGTTAGTTACAAAATACACAACAAAAAATATTTCTTATTCCCACTCAATGGTTGCGGGAGGCTTGGAACTGATGTCGTACACTACGCGATTGATTCCGCGAACCGAGTTGATAATGTCGTTTGAAATTTTTGCGAGCAAATCATAAGGTAAATGTACCCAATCGGCCGTCATTCCGTCAGTAGAAGTAACTGCGCGCAAAGCTGCAACATTTTCATAAGTGCGCTCATCGCCCATTACGCCAACCGAATTTACGGAAGTCAAAATTGTCCCCGCTTGCCATGTTTTATCATACCAACCGCTGGCTTTTAAATGACGAATATAAATCGCGTCCGCTTCTTGTAACGTCTTTACTCGCTCGGGAGTAATTTCGCCTAAAATGCGCACCGCCAATCCCGGACCCGGGAAAGGGTGGCGATTTAAAATGTCCGGATGAAGCCCGAGTTCCTTGCCCGCTTTGCGCACTTCATCTTTAAATAAAAAACGTAACGGTTCAATAATTTTCAATTTTAATCGCTCCGGCAAACCACCAACGTTGTGATGCGATTTGATAGTAGCCGAAGGTCCTTTTACGGAAATGGACTCAATCACATCGGGATAAATAGTGCCTTGCGCGAGCCATTTTACATTTGGCAATTTGTTCGCTTCTTTTTCAAAAACTTCAATGAAAACGCGACCAATAATTTTGCGTTTTTTCTCCGGATCAGAAACGCCATTCAGTTCCGATAAAAACAAGTCGCCTGCGCGAACACCAATCACATTTAATCCAAGATGTTCATACGCATCAAGGACTTCATCAAATTCGTTTTTACGCAGTAAGCCGTTATCTACGAAAACGCAAACGAGTTTTTTTCCAATCGCTTTGTGCAAAAGCAAAGCAGCAACGGAAGAGTCCACTCCACCGGAAAGCCCCAGCAGCACTTCGTCTTCGCCTACTTGTTTTTTGATGTTTTCGATGGTTTCCGAAACAAAAGAGCCAGCAGTCCACGAATGCGAAAGTCCACAAACATCAAACAAAAAGTTGTTCAAAATTTTGTGTCCTTCTACCGAGTGATAGACTTCCGGATGATATTGAATGGCGTGAACCGGATTGGCGAATGCCTTTTCTACGCTCGCAAATGAAGCCACGGGAATAGAGTCCGAAGCCGCAGTAATGCTGAACTTTTCGCCAACAGAGCGAATCGTATCTCCGTGACTCATCCAAATTTGCGAATGATTCGGAATGTTTTTATAAAGCGAAGTTTCCGCATTTATAATATCCAAATGCGCGCGACCATATTCGCGGCTGTCGCTTTTTTCTACAGAGCCTCCAAATTTTTTCGCGAGTAACTGTGCACCATAGCAAACGCCTAAAAGTGGCGCGTGATTTATCAACGATTCCAAATCCACGTCAGGCGCATTTTCATCGCGCACCGAAAACGGACTTCCGCTCAAAATAATCGACTTGATATCAGGCGTAAGCGCGGGAATGTTGTTGAAAGGAACAATTTCACAGTAAACTTCCGATTCGCGCACACGTCTTGCGATGAGCTGTGTAAACTGCGAACCGAAATCAATAATCAGAACTTTTTCTTGCATGGCGCGAAAGTAGCAAAAAATGGCAGACGAAATGGTGCGAAAAAACGAGCAGGATTATTAGTTTCGCTTCATGCGGGTTGTCATTCAAAGAGTTTCTGAAGCGGAAGTAAAAATTAAAAACGAAGTTGTTGGTGCAATTGGGCGTGGATCGTTGCTGTTAGTCGGTTTCGAGGAAGACGATACCCAAGAAGACATAGAATACATCGGTGCAAAAATCGCTAATCTTCGGATTTTTTCGGACGAAGAAGGGAAAATGAATTTGTCGGTAAACGATATAAAAGGAGAAGCATTAGTCGTGTCGCAGTTCACCCTTTTTGCACAAACGAAAAAAGGAAACCGCCCATCATTCATTCGTGCCGCGAAACCGGAAAAAGCGATTGCGCATTACGAATCATTCATTCAATTATTGCAGCAACACATTCCAACCAAAGTACAAACCGGAAAATTCGGGGCAGATATGAAGATTTTCCTCATCAATGATGGACCGGTTACAATCCTGTTAGACTCCAAAAACAAAGAGTAAATGGGTCAAAAAAATGAGCACGATAGGCATTTTTGACCTAAAAAACCCAACAACAATGTACGATTTGACTGCCCGTCCGACTTTCTGTCAGTCTTTCGCAAGTGGCACGGCTATTGATAATATTGCTTCAAAAATCAATCATAACAATGGGAAAAATAATAGGAATTGACTTAGGAACTACCAACTCTTGTGTTTCTGTAATGGAAGGCAACGATCCGGTGGTAATAGCAAACGATGAGGGAAGAAGAACAACCCCGTCTATCATCGGCTTTTTGAGCAACGGTGAGCGCAAAGTAGGTGACCCTGCAAAACGTCAGGCAATCACTAACCCGACAAAAACGATTCAGTCCATCAAACGTTTTATGGGAATCCGTTTTTCGGAATCATCAAAAGAGCAGTCTTACGTACCATATAAAGTGGTAAAAGGCGATAACGACACCGTGCGTGTCGATATCGATGGGCGTTTGTATTCGCCACAAGAAATTTCGGCAATGACCTTGCAGAAAATGAAAAAAACGGCTGAAGATTATTTAGGACAAACGGTGACCGAAGCGGTTATTACCGTACCGGCATACTTCAACGATGCACAGCGTCAGGCGACAAAAGAAGCAGGCGAAATTGCGGGCTTGACCGTGAAACGTATTTTGAACGAACCAACAGCCGCAGCGTTGGCGTACGGTTTGGATAAACAAGGAAAAGACTTGAAAGTTGCCGTTTACGACTTGGGAGGAGGAACATTCGATATTTCGATTTTGGAAATGGGAGATGGCGTGTTTGAGGTAAAATCTACAAACGGAGATACGCACTTAGGGGGTGATGACTTTGATCAGGCGATAATCGCGTGGTTAGCAGATGAATTCCAAAATGAGGAACGAATCGATTTGCGCAAAGATCCAATGGCTTTGCAACGCTTGAAAGAAGCGGCAGAGAAAGCGAAAGTGGAATTGTCGTCTTCGCAAGAAACGGAAATCAACTTGCCGTATATCACAGCGGTTGATGGTGTGCCGAAACACTTGGTGAAAAAATTATCCCGCGCGAAATTTGAACAACTGACAGACGCTTTGGTGGAAAGAACACTTGCTCCTTGTCGTCAAGCATTGAAAGATGCGGGTTACACAATCAACGATATTAATGATGTGATTTTAGTGGGAGGTTCTACACGTATTCCGAAAATTCAAGAAGCAGTAGAAAAATTCTTCGGAAAAAAACCGAACAAAGGGGTAAACCCTGACGAAGTGGTGGCTGTTGGGGCTGCTATCCAAGGCGGAATTTTAAGTGGAGAAGTGAAAGATAATATCGTTCTCGTGGATGTAACGCCACTTTCGCTCGGTATCGAAACAATGGGCGGAGTGATGACAAAACTGATAGAATCTAACAGCACGATTCCGACTAAAAAATCGCAAGTATTTACCACTGCGCAAGACAATCAACCAAGCGTGGAAATCCACGTTTTGCAAGGCGAGCGCGCGATGGCAAAAGACAACAAAACGATAGGTCGTTTCCATTTGAATGATTTGCCTCCGGCAATGCGCGGAGTGCCACAAATAGAAGTGTCGTTTGACATTGACTCAAATGGTATCATTCATGTTTCGGCAAAAGACAAAGGCACAGGCAAAGAACAAAACATTCGTATCGAAGCGTCTTCTGGCTTGAGCAAAGAAGAAATCGAGCGCATGAAAAACGAAGCGAAAGCGAATGAAGATTTAGATAACAAATTGCGTGAAAAAGCAGAAAAATTGAACGCTGCTGACAACTTGATTTTCCAAACGGAAAAACAATTGAAAGAGTATGGCGAAAAAATTCCTGCTGATAAAAAAACAGCAATTGAAACCGCAGCGAAAGATTTACAAACGGCTCGCGGTAGCGAAGATTTAGATGCTATCGACAAAGCTTTGGAGGCCTTGAATGCTGCATGGAATGCGGCTTCGCAAGATATCTATAACGCATCGCAACAAGCGGGTGCTACTGCTGACGCAGGAGGCGCAGAACAACAAGCGCAAGAAAATGTGTCAGATGTAGATTACGAAGAAGTGAAAGAAGAAAAATAACACAACTCGCTTTTGTTGCCATATTTCATTATATGGTAATAATGTCCCGCCAGCAATGGCGGGATTTTTTATTTTTGAGAAAAAGAAAAACGATGCGAACATTATTTTTAATGGGAATTATTTCTGTTTTGTATTTGGTAAGTAGTTGCGAAAAAGACAAGGCATTAGATTGTACAGACAATGCGAATTTCAATAGCTATGTATCTTCGAAAGATTACAGCGGAACACTACCGATAGTTAATGATTATTTAGCAAGCATAGACCAATCCCTATCTGACAGCAGTTCATTGGTAAAACTTCGTGATTGGTTAAAATGTAAAAGGAGCGTAAACAATGCAGAAATTTTGCACATCAATGGAATACTAACGCTCCCAACGCAAAGCGAATTGAGAATTATTTTCCAAGACACCACATTGATTTTAGACGTTAGTTCTTCGCGACCAATGCTTGCAGGCGGCTTCCACGAAAGCGACTGAATTTACTCCGCGAAGTACTTGAAAAAATACGGCAAGGTTTCAATGCCTTTGTAGTAATTGAATAAACCGTAGTGTTCATTAGGCGAGTGAATCGCATCACTATCCAAACCGAAACCGAGTAGCACAGATTTTGTATTTAGCACACGCTCAAACATTGTAACGATAGGAATCGAGCCACCTGTTCGCAATGGAATGGGTGTTTTCCCGAAAGTCGTTTCTATCGCTTTTTCGGCAGCCTTGTATGCTTTCGTGTCAGTCGGAGTTACGGCCGCTTCGCCACCGTGATGAGGTGTTACTTTTTCTTTCACCGATGTTGGAGCGATTTTCGTAATATGCTCTTCAATCAATTTTGAAATTTTTTCATGTGATTGCCCGGGGACAAGACGCATGCTGATTTTTGCAAAGGCTTTTGACGGCAAAACCGTTTTCGCTCCTTCGCCAATATAACCGCCCCAAATGCCGTTCACGTCTAATGTTGGACGAATTGAAACGCGCTCCAATGTTGTATAGCCCGCTTCGCCACGCACATCATTTATCGCTAAATCTTTTTTGTATTCATCTAATGAAAACGGAGCTTTTGCCATAGCATCGCGCTCTTCTTTTGAAACGGTTTGTACATCATCATAAAAACCGGGAATCGTGATTTCGCGGTTTTCGTTGTGCAGTGATGCTATCATTTCGCAAAGTGTGTTGATTGGATTGGCAACGGCACCTCCATAAACACCGGAGTGTAAATCTTTATTCGGTCCCGTAACTTCTACTTCCATATACGCCAAACCGCGCAGTCCTGTTGTGATAGACGGAGTCTCATTGGAAATCATAGATGTGTCGGAAATCAACACTGCATCGCTTTTCAAACGTTCTTTATTGTTCAGCACAAATGTTTCCAAGTTGGTTGAGCCGACCTCTTCTTCGCCTTCAATCATAAATTTTATATTGCACGGAAGCGAGTTTGTTTTGAGCATTGCTTCAAGTGCCTTGATGTGCATAAACATTTGCCCTTTGTCATCGGCACTTCCGCGGGCATAAATCTTTTCGTTTTTTACTACCGGCTCAAAAGGCGGAGACGTCCACAAATCAATCGGGTCGGCAGGTTGCACATCATAGTGTCCGTAACACAACACCGTAGGCTTTGTGGGATCAATGATTTTTTCGCCATACACAATCGGAAAACCCGCAGTAGCGCATACTTCTACCT
>JAEYZB010000128.1 GCA_023428205.1 Bacteroidota bacterium
GAATTGCTTGATGGCGAAAAATCGTCTGAAAGGCGGTTGCTTCTGCCGAAAAAAAACGATTTTTAAATACAATCCGCTGGCGCAATTCGGCAATATGCCTATCTCTACTAAAGCTATCGAATATGCCCTGTTCGTAGTCGTATTTTGCGGCAACTTCTGTTTGTATTTTATACTTTGCAAAATTGTAATTCAAAGCAGCTTCGTTGCGCGAGCTCAATGATTGACTATGACTATACAAGCCAATCGAAGATTCATCTCGATAATTCAATACTTCACTCAGTGCTGAAGTGCGCAACGTGAGCGTCAAGTTTTTCACTTCGCCCTTGTAGTTCAGCAGTGCGCGAAGAGCTCTGTCGTATTGTGTTTGCATAGCTGGCTTAGAGTCGTAAAGCAAGGGCGCAATTTCCCGATTGTTCCGTGACCACCAAACCGAAGCCGAAATGTCTTGTTTATCATTGAATTTATACCCTAAAGTTGTTTTGATATTTGTCATCGAAAGCGCATTGTGTGTTTGTTTTTTCCAATCGCCTTTCACGAACCCATTAGGAATTCGATAATTGTTTTTCGCGTAAACAGTAGAAGCATTTGTGTATGAATAAAGGTGCTTCCCTTTGTAATTTACGCTTCCACTCAAATCAACAGAATTAAGTGTTGTGTAGCGAATCAAAAAATTGCCTGCAACACCTTGCTCTATCAAATAATCGTCAAGCATCAAAATTCGTGAACCAATCGCGTTAGATGATGAACTTAAACGCAAATCCTGATTTGGATTAATCAACAACAAATTGCCATCCACTTGTCCCGTGAAAGGCGAATTGATTTTTATGCCATTCCAATACACTTCATTTTGTGCTGCGGAAGTGCCGCGATACGCAATAGAAGCTAAACCGCCTTGTCCATAGTTTTTGATGAAAAAGCTGTTCGTTTTTTTCAACCATTCCGTAACGCCTTTATTTTCGACTTCTACTCGCACAAAATCATTAACGGCAATAGGCCGCACTTCAAATTTTATAGTACTTCTTTTCGTAACCTCCTTCAAATGAATTATGGTATCGCGAAATCCTTGCGAAAAAGCAAAATTCACGCACAAAATTCCAATGAAAAAACAATAGCGTCTCATCTTTCTTTTTTATATCCGTATGGACAATGACGGCAACCGCTTTTACAGCAATAGCCCCGTTTTCTGTGATAGTGTTCCGTGAAAACCAGCAGACCATTATCGAAATAATAGTCTGCTGGTCCGTTATTTTTTTGCGGAGTCAAATCAGTCAGCTTTGGCGTCTGATTTTTCACGGGAAATGAATTATTGTTTTACAATGCGAACGATAGATGTTGCCTTTCCGCTTTGCAGATGCAATAGATAAACGCCTTCCGAAAGATTGTCAAAGGTTAGTATTCCGTTTGTGTTCAATGTCGTTTCATTCAACAATGCACCACGCATATCAAATAATTGTATGCTTGTTTTTTGCTCAATGCCGCTGATGAAAATTTGCGATGAAAACGGATTCGGACAAACCGAAACTGTCGATAATTTTTCATCCTCAATTCCGGTAATGCCTACCGAAAGGAAAACCTTTGCGGTATCGCACAAACCTGCCAAATCACACACCTGATATTCAATCGTATCGCTTGAAATAATACCGATTGCAGAAGTGTAATGCAGTGTTTTTGTTGCTCCATCAATGGTAGCTGTTGCGCCAAAAACCTGTGGCCCCGATAAAATGGTTGCGGTGAGTGGCACAAAAGTTTCATCGCTTATCGGCAAAGCAAAAATCGTGTCGGAAGAATACGAAATCCAAATAGACATATCACTTGCTTCAGGTGCAAAATTGTGCGCATAATATAATCCGATTTTTTCAGGCGAAATACCGACCGCTACAGAATCGAAAACACCAGATGAAGTTCGGTACAATTTTCCGTAAGTAGTATAATCAGTAAGTGTCTGATAAACCGTTTCCGTAGCAACATCAACTTCTGTCGTAGTAGCAAACGCAACACTCGTCAAACTCGGGCCAACAATAGTGTGTGTACTTAAATTGTATTTCGAAGGCATTCCGTTAAGTTCCAAATAAAGTATATTGTTGGACAAAGCCAATCCTCTACCAACTGTAATTGGCAGGAAACTTGTAGTAGCTGTTTGAGAAGCAATATCGAATTCAGTTATAGAGCTAGTTCCTACATTAACGGTTACTATTTTATCACCATTCAGGAATAGGTTGCTGATTCCCGCAGCATTTTCGCCCAACGTAATCGTACCTAAATATTCTCCCGTAGAAATGCGCACCAAAGACAGCTGTCCGATAGAGTCATTAAAGCAACCCCAGCCACCACACACATCAACTGTACCAAGAATATTTTGCGCTAAATAAGCGGTGTCTCCAACTGTCAAAATACTGCGCACATCAAGTGTGATTTCTGGTACAGCATATTGAAACGCTAATGGCGTTGCATCGTAAGCTGTCAAAAAAGACTCGGCTTGCCCGTACCAGTTTCCTGCTAAAAGTGTGTTGCCCGAAACCGCCAATGAATGCGGACTTACGCCTCTGTATAAACCTGAGGCGATACGCGTTTCCGTTTTCAAATTATATGCAGTTAAACTGCTTTCAGCACCAACATACGCCACTGAATCGCTGACAAGCAGCACTTGTGCCGACTGGCGTTGAATGGTGTCAAAAACCGCATAGGAACCCGTGTAGGTGTTGTATGCACCAACCGTTACATAATCAGCAAAAGGGGGCGAAACTTCAAACGCGCCACTATTTACCACAATTACTTTTTCATTCACGATTTGCGCGCTAAGCGTGCCGGCAGTGAAGATTGCCGCAATGGTCTGTAAACCCTTTTTCATCTTTTTTATATTTTAGATGGTTGAAAAATGGCTTACGGTAAAATCACAAAGAGAGAAACAAACTTTGCAGTCGGTTTTTCTTCGCTTTTCTTCCCGAAAGCTTCGAAATTGCTTGCTTTTGGCAGGTCTTCCGGCTTACTCCGACTTTTGCGTCTTCCCATTCTCCCGAATAGTGACATTTGAGCAAAAGCCATTAAGAGCTTACGGCAGCGGGAACTGCACAGGTTTTACACCTGTTTCCCTATTAAATCCTCCTCGTTTCGGCAGGTGTTTGCTGAGCTTGTCGAAGTACTCAACGCACCGCGTTTTTCACCCGATTCGGATACCAATAGCGAGGCGAAAATAGTTTTAATTTTATATTGCGATAAAAAAACTCACTATGCCTACAATTCTACTCCTGTTTTTATCCAACTGTTTTATGACCTACGCATGGTACGGGCACCTACGCAACACGGAATCGCCTTTATGGAAAGCCATTTTAATCAGTTGGGGAATTGCATTTTTTGAATACTGCTTAATGGTTCCCGCAAATCGCTTGGGATATACTTCGGGCTTCACTGCCTCCCAACTCAAAATTGCGCAAGAAGGCATTACACTCATTGTGTTTCTTGGCTTTGCCGTTTTCGTTTTGAAAGAAGAAATCAAATGGAACTATTTAGTCAGTTTCGGATTGATTTTATTAGCGGTATTTTTTGCTTTCAAAAATTGGGAAACTTCCTGAATCAAACTCATTTTTTTCGCCCATTTGCAAGTCCTTTAAAAAAACGAGCACGATGAGCTATTTGCATAATAAGTCGAAACTCGAAGCTGTTACCTATTCATTATTTTATGTCTAAAACTTGTTATTTTCTAAATTTTTCTATTTTAGTCCGCTCTTAAAATCAAAAACCAAAACAATCAGCATGAAAAAACTTCTGCTTTTTTCGTTTGCCTTAATGGCGACACTGCACACTTTCGCACAAACAAAAATCATTTCAGGAAAAATTACAGACCAGTCTTCTAAGGAAGCGCTTATCGGAGCTTCGGTTTCCGTAAAAGGCAGTACCACCGGTGCATTGACCGATATAGACGGGAACTATTCTCTTCAAGTTTCGAACGATGCAAAAACGCTTGTGGTATCGTATGTAGGCTATACACAAAAAGAAATTTCGCTTTCTTCGGCCACCACTTATAATGTAACATTAGAGTCGACCTCTATAATGACTCAAGACGTAACGGTTACTTCGACCCGAACTTCCGAAACAATCAAACAAGCCTCTATGCAAATAGAGAAAATGAGTGTACGCGAAATCAAAAGTGCCGCTTCGGGCGACTTTTATCAAGGCATCGGAAACTTTAAAGGCGTAGATATTGCGACTTCGTCATTTGCATTCAAAACCTTAAACCTTCGTGGCTTTGGCGGCACCTCTGCGGTGCGCTCACTACAACTCACGGACGGGATGGACAATGCCGCTCCCGGCTTGCAGTTCCCAATCGGAAACTTAGTAGGGATTAACGATTTGGATTTGCAAAGCGTAGAGGTAATCAGCGGTGCCGCTTCGGGCTTATATGGTGCCAATGCATTGCAAGGAGTAATCAGTATGAACTCAAAAAATCCGTACGATTTTCAAGGACTTTCTGCTATTGTGAAAGTGGGAGCAACGACACGTCCGGCTCCATATTACGAAGGACAGTTTCGCTATGCGCAAACATTTGGAAAGAATGACAAGTGGGCGTTTAAAATTACAGGAGCCTACTTTCAAACAAAAGACTGGATAGCCAATGATGACTCCCTCAATCAATATGGCGACATAGAAACCACGCAAGACATTTCGGCCATTCTCCGTAAACGTCAATATCACGAGGTAGGACCTGATTTCACACAAGAAGACAAAGACGATATGGTTAAATTGAACAACTGGTTGGACTTTAATCCGGTTGCCAATCCCAATAAACTTACCATAAAAGCTCCTGGATATCAGGAAAAAAACTTGACGGATTACAAAACCTACAGCTTGAAAGTAGGTGGAGAATTAGATTATAAAATCACGGACGACATCATGATAGGTTACACCGGAAAATTCGGGATGGGTTCTACAGTATATCAAGGGGTAAACCGTTATCAAATCAAAGACATTTTGTTCCAACAACACAAGTTGGAATTGAAAGGGAAAAACTTCTTCGTTCGCGGTTATGGAGTGATTGAAGATGCCGGAAACTCGTATGACATCGTCTTTACGGGCAACAACATTTCGAAAGCATCATTTACTGACTACATTAAAGCATTCAATGAATCTTATTTTGACTCATTGCGATCTTACACCAATAATTTTGACGCAGATGTAGATGTAGGAGAAGCCAAAAATCGTTGGATGGTAGATTCTGCACGCAAAGAAGCCATCAAACATGCGGAAAGCGTAGGTTGGATGCAACCGGGCACCACAAAATTTGACTCGTTGGCAAAAGCGATTAAAAATGATGGAAAACTTTCGGGGTTAGGCTCTAAATTTATTGACCATTCTATGTATTGGAATGCAGAAGCACAGTATAATTTTAAACTGTTAGACCGCGGTAAAAAATTCAATTGGGATTTAGCGGTAGGCGGTTCTTACCGAATTTATATGCCGAATTCGCAAGGAACTATTTTTGAGGACACACTCATTAATCGCTATGACACTTTGGCAAATGGAGATGTGAATCCTAATGCACGCTACGTAAAAATTACGAATCAAGAGTTTGCGTTCTACGGACAAACACAATTAAAACTATTCAATGAACACTTGCGCTTAATCGGAACATTGCGTATGGATAAAAACCAAAATTTCCAAGCGCGCTTATCACCTCGTGGGGCGGCCGTAATTACCTTCGGAACGCATACTTTCCGTTTAGGGGTGGCGAGTGCATTCCGGAATCCAACGTTACAGAACCAATACATTTGGCTGAATTTGGGACCTATTACACTTGGTGGTAACCTGCACGGGAACGACAATGTTTATACCCTACAATCGGTTCAAGATTTCAACGAATACTACGACACAGCCGCCATTCCAAATGCAGAAACCGCTGTGAAATATTTGAAGGCAACGAAAGTAGATGCCTTGCGTCAAGAGAGAGTTACTTCCATTGATTTCGGATACCGTACTGATCTTGTAAAAAACCGCTTGTCTATTGACATCTCAGCATATTACAGTTGGTACAAAGACTTCTTGGGCTTTACCCGCGTAGTGCAACCGAATATTGGTCGTGCAGGACAAGAATCGGGCGACAACCAGATTTTAGGACAAAACTACACCGTGTACCAGCTCCAAGCAAATGCGAAAGCGACTGTTCCTTCGTGGGGAGCCGCTATTGATGTTCGCTACTACGTAGGTCATGGCATTCGTCCGTATATAAATTACACTTACACGGATTTGGACGATACAAACTTACAGACTTCCGGCACGTTGGTGTTGTCGGGCTTCAACACCCCAAAACACAAGCTGAATTTAGGGATTGAGGGACACAAAGTGTGGAAAGGCTTAGGTTTTACAGCAAACTGGAAATGGGTGGATAAATACGAATATCAAAATGCCTTTGCCGATGGCGTAGTCCCTTCATTCCATGTATTGGATATGCAAGTTTCGTATGAGTTCGAAAAAGCCTATTCTACCTTGCGTGTAGGCGGCTCAAACATTTACAACAACTGGCACGTAGAAGCCGTTGGCGCACCGAAAATCGGAGCACTGTACTATGTTTCTTATACTTTCGATATGCCGAACATCGCTAAGAAAAAAGCGAAAAAATAACAGAGAACTTTAAAGACATTTAGTGGTTTCATTATGCAGAGGGCGAGCAATTGTCCTCTATTTTTTTACCCACCCTTAACCAATTTTAGAAGTCCGTTGTCCGCAATCCGCCTATTTTTGAAACCGTTTAAAAAAATGAGGAGGATTATATCAATTATTGGAGTGCTATTGTTTTCGCAAACTCTTTTTGCGCAGGAAGAACGTAAACTAACACGTGCCGGAAACAAAGAATTTGACAAAGGAAACTTTGCCGAAGCGGAAGCGAATTACAAAAAGGCATTGGAGAAAAAAAACAATTTTCCCGAAGCGATTTTCAATTTAGGTGATGCGCAGTATAAGCAAGACCGATTTGATG
>JAEYZB010000258.1 GCA_023428205.1 Bacteroidota bacterium
TTCCTGGATAATCGTTTACCCACATAAAGCTGGTAGCGGAAATGTCGGAAAACTTGAACATAGAATCGGGAAATGCGCGCACAATTTGATGTACCGATTTTATTTGTGGGTCGCTTATGGCTTGTTCATCTACTTTCACATACGGCAAAATAGCAACCGCATTATTGGCTTTTTGCCAACCGCCAAAAGCAGAAAAGGTTTCGACACCAAATTCTTCTTTCATCAGCGAAATTTGCTCGGCTCTATACCAAAATAAAAGTATAAAAGGCAACACGATTCCTGCAATTGCCAAGGGTTTGTTTTTCCAAAACCGCCACGCAAAAATTACTGCCGAAAACAATGGATAAAACATGCCGATATAACGCGTGTCGAAGCTCCAGTAGAGTAGCAAAAAATGTGGGATAACAAGCCACCACGCCCCGCCAAAAATCAGCGCAACGCCTGTGGTAAGCCACAAAGCCGTGAGTGCTACAAATAAGCCGTCACTCATAATGTACGCATTCAAAAAGAAAATACTTGGATTAAAAATCAGTAGCACAGACAGTGCTAAAAATGGAACACGGCTGATTCGAAAATAATAACGTAGCGTAAACAACAATAGAAAAACCGAAAGTGCCGTGAGCAGATATTGCCACGTTACAACAAACTGAATGTTTTCGGAAAAGGAATGAAAAAAGCGCAGAAAAGCCGAGTAGCCGTAAGGCCGATAGCCGTTGATTTTGCCTGTAGTGGCAGAGAGAATGTAGTTGCCGGAATCGCTTTCGGTAAGCGGATAAGGGAAACGGATTTTCAGAAATACAAACAAAGCCAATTGAATCGCTAATACAATCATTAGCTCAAGGCGATTTTCGGCACTCCATAGATAATGAAGAAAGCCTGAAGTTCTGTTTGGTTTGTCTTCTGCTCGTTTTTTTGAGGGACTTGCGACTGGAGCCGCGTGTTTTTTCTTTGCGATAACGAGGCGAATGTAAAAGAATTTTACTGCTCAAACCCCATTTTATTCACGATGTCCAAATTCAACTTTGGCAACTTGTTGCGTTCTATCAAAAATCCCGTGAGTGAAGCAAAGTCTTTAAAAATGTAGTGTTTGTTTAATGCCGCTTGAAGATAGCCTGTACCTGTGCTTCCGCCCGTGCCTGTACGACTTCCGATAATTCGTTGCACCATGTTGATATGGCGGAAACGCCATTGCCCGAGCAATTCGTCTATGGTCAAGAGCGTTTTAATCAGTTCATACGGCAAATGCAAAAGAGGGTAGTGGCGATATAATATAATGAACAAAGCGGAACGGCTTGCATCGCGGCTCAGTGCCATATCAGAATTTTTTTCGGTGCTGAAAAAACGTTTATCAAATTGTTCCAAATTATTCAATTCCGCTTCCTGTAAACTGGAAGCATAAATCGAGCGATATTCTGTCCACAAATTTTCATGATTGAAGTATGGCATACGTTCCAACCAGCCATTTACCAATTCCAATAGTGTTTTGCGTTGTTCGAGTTCCTTTACCTTCGCGACATCTTCAGGTGTGAGTTGCGATGTGTAATAATTTTGTCCGTGGCGGTGTTCAAATTTCAAACCGAGCAATGCTTCCAAAAACTTGAACTGAATACTTTGAAAACCGGATGCGGGACGCAACAAATCGCGGAAGTCCAAAAAGTCCATCGGTGTCATGGTTTCCATCACATCAATCTGCTGAACTAGTACGCCCAATATCGTGCAGCAGCGCTCCAAACGATGAACGGCAATTTGTAGGTCAGGCGAATTGTCGTTAATTTCTTTTTGCGCGAAAATACCCGACACGGATTCTACTTCATAAAGGAGCTGTTTGAACCATAATTCATACGTTTGATGAATGATGACGAACAACATTTCATCGTGCGCATGTTTATTGTGTTTGTCGCTCTCCAATGCTTGTGCATTGAGTATTTTATCGAGCTGTAGATAGTCTGAATAATAAACTGGTTTCATAAACTAATGGTTAATTGATAATGGTCAATGGTTGATGAATTACCATTGTTTTGTTGCTTGCTTTAATTTGTTGTTCTCAAATATAAGTGAAACTCTATTAAGCGAAATAGTGTCAGATTTGAAATCCATATACTCATAAAGTTTATGTTTTTTCAATTCAGTTTCTATTTGCTCTTTCGTCAAATTTGTTTTGTAGATTATCCCAATTAAATTATCAAGGTCATTTTCTGTGTGAGTATAACCTTCTTTTTGGTAAGTCAATGTAACTGCTTGGTCAATGATTGCATAAATAGAAAATGTCGCAGTAAAAATCAAAACCGCCAAACAACTCCAGAAAGATATTTTCCATTTGTTCATTAACCATTATCAATTAACCATTGACAATTATCTCGCCACATTCACTGTTCGTTTTTCGCGGATTACGGTAACTTTTACTTGTCCCGGATAGGTCATTTCTTTTTCAATTTGCTGTGCAATAGAGAAAGACAATTCTTCCGATTTTTTATCGTCCACTTTGTCGGCTTCTACAATCACACGCAATTCGCGACCGGCTTGAATAGCATAGGCTTTTTCTACCCCTTCGTAGCCTTGCGCTAAGGTTTCCAAATCCTTGATACGTTGCAGATAACCTTCCATCATCTCTCTGCGCGCTCCCGGACGTGCGCCCGAAATCGCATCGCAAGCCTGAATGATTGGCGAAATCACATATTTCATTTCCATTTCATCGTGGTGCGCTCCAACGGCATTCACGATAGCAGGATGTTCTCCATATTTTTCGCACAATTTCGCGCCTAAGAGTGCGTGAGAAAGTTCTGATTCTTCATCAGGCACTTTTCCGATGTCATGCAGCAATCCCGCACGTTTTGCGAGTTTTGGATTTAAGCCGAGTTCTGCGGCCATCGTTGCGCACAAGTTCGCTACTTCGCGCGAGTGCATCAAAAGGTTTTGTCCGTAAGAAGAACGGAAGCGCATACGACCTACATAGCGCACCAATTCAGGGTGCAAACCTTGAATTCCCAAATCAATCACGGTACGTTCGCCAATTTCGCGAATGTGGTCTTCTAATTGTTTTTTGATTTTCACGACCACTTCTTCAATGCGCGCAGGGTGAATACGTCCGTCCGTAACCAAGCGTTGCAACGATAAACGGGCAACTTCTCTGCGAATCGGGTCGTAGCCCGAAATGATAATCGTTTCAGGAGTGTCATCCACCAAAAATTCGCAACCGGTTGCGGCTTCCAAAGCACGAATGTTACGTCCTTCGCGACCGATGATTTGTCCTTTCATTTCATCGCTTTCCAAGTTGAAAACGGAAACGGTATTCTCAATTGCGTTTTCGGCAGCCGTACGCTGAATGGTTTGAAT
>JAEYZB010000046.1 GCA_023428205.1 Bacteroidota bacterium
TGGTCTGTACCCGGCACCCAACAAGCATTTTTGCCCTGCATGCGCGCTCTGCGAATCAAAATATCTTGAATCGTCTTATTCAGCATGTGCCCCATCTGCAACACTCCCGTTACATTCGGTGGTGGAATGACTATGGTAAACGGTTCGCGCTCGTCAGGAACAGAACGGAAAAACTGGTTTTTCTGCCAATAATCATACCATTTTTGCTCCTTATCCTGCGGGTTATACTTCGTTTCCATTAAATCCTTTTTTGAGTTTGCGAATATAAGCAAGAAGTCGTAAGTCAAAAGTTGAAAGTCAATAACATGTTCGTTTTTTTTACCCATTTGCGCAGGTAAAAAAGGTTCTGTCCACTTTTTCTCTTATTACTTTCCGTTCATGAAATGGGGCAAAAAAACGAGCAAACCTACCATTGCGACAAAAATACTTGCAATCAAAGTCGCCCCTGCGGAAACATCTTTCGCCAAACCGATAAGTTTATCGTGTTCAGGGTGCAGTTTATCGGCCAAAGTTTCGATGGCGGTATTGAGCAGCTCCAATGAAATTACCAGTGCGCAACACAAAAGCACCACACACCACTCCCATTTTTCTATTTGAAAATAAAAGCCTGAAGCAAGAACGGCAAGCGTTGCGAACAAATGAAATTTTACGTTCCATTGAGTTTTTATGGCATATAAAATACCATTTACAGCCCAAGCAAAACTTTGTAATCGTTTTTTAAAATTCATAGAGCGAACATAAGTGTTTTTCTTTTCAGCGAACAAATAGGACAAAAAAAACGCCCGAACAAATCGGGCGTTTTATATTTTAAGTCCACCTTTCGGAGGATTAAAGGACTTTTTATTTTTCCAAAACTACATAAGAACCGATAGCTCCCGGTACAGCACCATTCACCAAAATCAAGTTGTTTTCCGCCAAAATCTTTACGATTTTCACGTTTTGCGTTTTGATACGTGTTCCGCCCATACGTCCAGCCATACGCATTCCTTTGAATACGCGAGATGGATCAGATGAAGCACCGATAGAACCCGGAGCACGTTGACGATCATGCTGACCGTGCGAAGCCATACCAACCCCGCTAAATCCGTGACGTTTTACGACCCCTTGAAAACCTTTACCTTTAGAAATACCTACCAAAGCAACTTTTTCTCCTTCCGCAAAAATTTCTACACCTACAGCTTCTCCAACTTCTTTCGGGAAGTCGAAATCGCGAAATTCTACCAATTTACGTTTAGGAGTGATACCTGCTTTTTTGAAGTGTCCTTCTTCCGGAGCGTTCACGCTTTTTTCACGTTTATCGTCAAATGCTACTTGAACAGCTGTGTAGCCGTCAGTATCTTTTGTTTTTACTTGAGAAACTACGTTTCCTGTTACATCAATAACAGTAACACCTAAAAATTTTCCGTCTACGAATACACTGGTCATACCAGCTTTTTTTCCAATTAATCCTTTCATTTTTTCTTTGTTTTAGCGGTTGATGATTTTGGATTTTTCACCAACATAAATTATTAAATACTTTACTTTTTTATGGAGAGCGAATTGAATTCGCCTACAATTATGCCTTGATTTCTACTTCAACACCACTTGGCAACTCTAATTTCATCAACGCATCAATCGTTTTTGATGTAGAAGAGTAGATATCCAAGAGACGTTTGTAGGTACACAATTGAAATTGCTCTTTCGAGTTATTGTTTACGTGAGGTGAACGCAACACCGTGAAAATGTTTTTGTGTGTCGGTAATGGCACCGGCCCTGTAACTACAGCTCCTGTACTTTTTACGGTTTTCACGATTTTTTCTGCGGACTTATCTACCAAATTATGGTCGTAAGACTTCAACTTAATTCTGATTCTCTGGCTCATTTTAAAAGAACGTTTTTTGTTTTAAAAATTTTATTGATTGCTTGGGTTGTTATTATTAATCTTCGATTTCTTTAATTTTTCCTGAGTTTTTCGCCATAACTCCTTTAGCGACCATTTCCGGTGCCGGTGCATAGCTGTGGAACTCCATAGATGATGTCGCGCGACCTGATGTCAATGTACGCAATTGCGTTACGTAGCCAAACATTTCAGAAAGTGGTACTTTCGCTCTGATTACTTGCGCTTTCATTTTAGCGTCCATTCCTTCTAACATACCGCGTCTTCTGTTCAAGTCACCCACTACATCTCCTGTATTTTCTTCTGGTGTTACTACTTCCAATTTCATAATCGGCTCAAGTAATACCGGTCCTGCTTGACGAGCTGCGTTACGGAACGCCATTTTCGCTGCCAATTCGAATGACAATGCATCAGAGTCTACTGCGTGGAATGAACCATCAAACAAACGAACTTTCAAGTTATCTAATTCGTAACCTGCTAAAACGCCTGTTTTCATCGCTTCTTTGAAACCTTTTTCTACCGATGGAATAAACTCACGTGGAATAGAACCTCCAAATACATCATTCACAAATTCCAAACCTTCTTTTGTTTCATCTCCTGCCGGTCCAATTTCTACTTGAATATCGGCAAATTTACCACGACCACCCGATTGTTTTTTATAAACTTCACGGTGAGTAATTGTTTTTGTCAAACGCTCACGATAGTTTACTTGTGGAGCACCTTGGTTACATTCTACGCTGAACTCTCTACGCATACGGTCAACCAAAATCTCTAAGTGCAACTCTCCCATTCCCGCAATAATCGTTTGGCCTGTTTGGTCATCAAAAGATACACGGAAAGTAGGATCCTCCTCTGCCAATTTCGACAAAGCTAAGCCCATTTTATCCATATCTTTTTGCGATTTCGGTTCCACCGCAATCGAGATAACCGGCTCAGGGAATATCATACTTTCTAAAACAATAGGATGTTTTTCATCACACATTGTATCTCCGGTCTTAATATCTTTGAAGCCAACAGCTGCAGCAATATCACCCGCTTCTACTCTATCAATAGCTTGACGGTCATTTGCGTGCATTTGGAAAATACGCGAAATACGCTCTTTTTTGCCCGAACGCGTGTTCAATATGTAAGAACCTGCATCCAACACACCCGAATAAACTCGGAAGAAACATAAGCGACCAACATATGGGTCAGTAGCGATTTTAAACGCTAAAGCTGCGAATGGTTCATCAGAATTTGGTTTACGAACTATTTCTGCATCAGTATCAGGATTTGTTCCTTTTATTTCTCCTTTATCTGTCGGTGATGGTAAAAATTCGCAAACTGCATCCAATACCGCCTGAACGCCTTTGTTTTTGAATGAAGAACCGCAGAACATCGGCACTACTTTCATAGCGATTACCGCTTTGCGAACCGCAGCACGAACTTCATCAACGGTAATAGAATCCGGATTTTCGAAGAATTTCTCCATTAAAGAATCATCAAATTCCGCAACTTGTTCAAACATTTTCTCACGGTAAAATGCTACATCTTCTTTCAACTCTTCAGGAATCGGAATTTCTGTATAAGTCATTCCTTTATCTTCTTCATTCCAAATAATTGCTTGATTGGTAACTAAATCCACTACACCTTTAAAGTTTTCCTCGCTGCCGATTGGGATTTGCATTACCAATGGGTTTGAGCCCAACATCTCCTTTACTTGTTTTACTACATTAAAATAGTCAGCACCTTGTCTGTCCATTTTATTTACAAAGCCCATACGAGCCACGTTGTAGCCGTCAGCCAAACGCCAGTTAGTTTCAGATTGCGGTTCTACCCCGTCAACTGCTGAAAACAAAAACACTAAGCCATCCAAGATACGAAGAGAACGGTTTACTTCTACCGTAAAATCCACGTGTCCCGGTGTATCAATAATATTGATGTCGTATAATTTCTTTTGCCAAGTCCACTGACAGTGTGTAGCCGCAGAAGTGATAGTAATACCACGTTCTTGCTCCTGCTCCATCCAGTCCATAGTTGCCGCACCCTCGTGAACCTCGCCTAGTTTGTAGTTCACCCCTGTGTAGTACAAAATACGCTCCGTTGTAGTAGTTTTTCCGGCATCAATGTGCGCGGCAATACCTATATTTCTTAATTGACTTAAATCTTTTGCCATTGCTGTTTTATAATTGCTTGTTGTTGTTAGGTTCTGAATTAGAATTTGAAGTGTGCAAATGCTTTGTTTGCTTCTGCCATACGGTGAATATCTTCTTTCTTTTTGAAAGTAGCGCCTTCGCCTTTCGAAGCCGCGATGATTTCACTTGCCAATTTATCAGCCATGGTTTTGCCATTGCGGGCACGGGAATATTGAATCATCCATTTGATTGCTAATGATTGCCTACGCTCAGGACGAACTTCTGAAGGAACTTGGAAGTTCGCTCCACCGATTCTTCGGCTACGTACTTCTACTGCCGGACTTACATTTTGCAAAGCGCGTTTCCATAATTCCAATGGATTTTCTTTAGCGCGCTCTTCAATCAAATCCATTGCTCCGTAAAATATTTCATAAGCAGTAGATTTTTTTCCACTCCACATCAAATTGTTTACGAATTGCGTAACCTGCACATCACCGAATTTGGGATCCGGCTGAACATATCTTTTAGGTGCTTTTGACTTTCTCATTATTTATATGATATTTCCTTTTTACTTAAATTATTTCTTTTTACCTCCTTTTGCCGGTGCTGCTGGCGCTGCGCCTGGTTTAGGACGTTTTGTTCCGTATTTAGAACGGCTTTGTTTACGGTTTTCTACACCCGCAGTGTCCAAAGAACCGCGAACGATGTGATAACGTACTCCCGGTAAGTCTTTCACACGACCACCACGAATCAATACGATTGAGTGTTCTTGCAAATTGTGACCTTCACCCGGAATGTAGGCGATAACCTCGATTGAGTTCGTCAAACGAACCTTAGCAACTTTACGCAAAGCTGAATTCGGTTTTTTAGGTGTTGTAGTGTACACACGTGTACAAACTCCGCGTCTTTGCGGACAAGAATCTAACGCACGGCTTTTCGATTTAGCCTTAATTACTTCTCTTGATTTTCTTACTAATTGTTGTATAGTAGGCATTAACTGTATTTTTGGGACGGCAAAAGTAGTTTTATTCTTGAAAAAAAGCAATTCGGAGTCAAAAAAGTTTTTTAGTAACTGCCCAAGGGATGTTAGTTGTCTATTTAAAAGGGCAAATGGATCAAAAAAACGAGGAGGAATTGATAATTCGTCCTTCCGGAAATGACATCTTGGGAAACATGCTCATTTTTTCGCACCACTTAGCCTTGATTTCATTTTTTAATACAAAAACCCAAACAACCACAACGGAATTTTGTTTTGAAAACCGTATTCAATATCATCGGAAACAATAAATGAGTTTTTGACAGCTTTTATTTGTTTGCTTGTTTTGCCTTTTCCTCCTACTTCAAAGGTGTATTTTTCGTCCACTAAAAAATCGCCTTTATCAGAGTAGCGGAGCGCATTGCGAAAAGCAACTTGATTGGCAAAAAATGTTTCCCGAAAATTGCCTGCGTTTGCGTTTTGCCGAGCCAACATATAGATCAAATTTGTATTATCCAGA
This sequence comes from Bacteroidota bacterium, assembly GCA_023428205.1. GTDB lineage: Bacteria > Bacteroidota > Bacteroidia > Chitinophagales > LD1 > CALAYL01. Next base: position 5,487 of record JAEYZB010000046.1, read on the forward strand.
TACACTTTTGCTGGTTTTTGCAAGCGGCTGATTCCCTCTGCTTCTTTAAATAAATTGTGTGTCAGCCCTATTTCATCTAAATAATGCAAATAACTCAGCAGTGTAGCTCGGTTGATACCGATTCGTTCGCTAAGTTTACTCACGTTCGGCACAAAGGGAACCGATTCGGCAATAATTACCAAAAGTTGTTTCACTTTGGGAATATAAGCCAATTCCACATTGCGCAAAAGTGGTAATTCTATTTCCAACATCATATTTACGACCTCTCCCAAACGCATTTCATATAGTTCAGATTGCTCTCGGTAAAACGGATAGTAGCCACTTCGCAAATAATTCTCTAAATATTGAAACGGCTTTATTTTCGCATTGATATTGCGAGTTTCTGCTTCGTGATTTTTTAGTAAATGTTCAAGCGTCATTTTCGGAAAAACCGTGCCTGTTTCTACTGCAAGATATTCACGAAAGGAAAAACCTTGCATGGTATAAACCACCGCCCTACGGCTCAAATCTGCTCTAGCATTCAAAATTTCCAAAAGCGATGAACCCGTAAACACTATTTTCAGCTCGGGATAATCATCATATAGGTTTTTGAGTTCTTGTGCCCAACCTGCATATTTATGCACTTCGTCTAAAAACAAATACTTACCGCCCTTTCGCTCAAAATCGCGCACCAAATCACTCAAGGTATGATTATTGAACCAAAGGTCATCTAAACTTGCATACAACGTTTGATGGAGTGATTGGGTGAGATGTAGTTTTATGTACTGCAACAAAAGCGTGGTTTTACCAATCCCTCGCGCTCCTTTTATCCCAATCAGCCGAGCTTTCCAGTTAATTTCTTCCATTGCCGAACGGACAAAATTTACTTCTGTGCGCGCAATTTTCTGTTGAAATTTATCTATTAAAGAGTCCATTTTGTTTGTTTAAGTAAGCAAAAATAAACAATTTTGTTTACTACACCAAACAAAATACACTATTAAAACCTCTTTTCCACTCTCATCATCATTCCATTTTCAGGGCGAAGTGTAATTAGTGCCCTGGGATTCACCACAAAATTCTCTTTGAGGTGAAATTGGAAGTTTCGGTATAGTTGAATCAAGATAATTTGCATTTCGAGAAGTGCAAAATTATTACCGATGCACAAACGCGGTCCACCGCCAAACGGGAAATACACGAAACGGTCAATACTATTCCGCTTTTCGGGGGCGAAACGTTCCGGTTTAAACTTCATCGGTTCATCCCAATACTTTTCGCTATGATGGAAATACCAAATCGGAATCAGCACGTTTGTATCTTTTATAATTCTGTAACCGCCAATTTCATCGTCTTCGTTGGCGCGTCTGCCTACCGTCCAAGCCGGAGGGAATAAGCGCATACTTTCCTCTATCACTTGACGTACATATTGAAATTTCATCACATTTTCAAAATCCAACGCTATGCCCGCGTCTAATTTCTCATCAATTTCACGCATCATATTTTCCTCGGCTTCAGGGTTTTGCGAAAGCAAGTAAAGCGTCCACGCCATAGCGTTCGCAGTAGTTTCGTTGCCTGCCACAAAAATCGTCATAATTTCATCGCGCAATTGTCGATTGTCCATTGCCTCGCCCGTTTCTTCATCGCGAGCGTCCAAAAGCATGGAAAGCAAATCCGATTTCGATTCGCCCGATTTTCGCCTTTCATCAATGATTTCATAAATTACATTATCCAATGTTTCAATCGCTTTCTGATTGCGTAAATTGGACAGAGTCGGCACCCAATTCGGAAAGCGCACAGGCTTATCCAATCTCTTTTTCGCGCCTTCGTTCAAAAGGGTGATTTGTCGGCTGATTAAATCTGCTTTTTCATCGTTAATCCCATTGCTGAAAATGGCTTCCGAAATAATGTCCAACGTTAAAGCTGTCATTTGGGTAAGCACATCAAAATGCTCACCACTTTCAGTTTTAGTCTTCAATTTTTCTACTTCTTGAGCCGTTCGATTCACCATCATTGCCGTCAGGTCGGCTAACTTTTGTTTATGAAATGCAGGTTGCACCAGTCTGCGTTGTTTCTTCCAAAAATCCCCCTCGCTCGTCAGCAGTCCGTTTCCCAATAGCTCACGAATCATATCATACGCCAAACTTTTTCGGTAGTTTTTGTTATTGTCCAAAAGCACGTACTTCGCATATTCGGGTGTTGCCACTACGACCAAACGAACCAACGGAAACGACAAACTAAATATGTCGCCATATTGATGAATCAATTTTTCTACTTCAAGGTGCGTACTGTTACGAATCAAATACGCACTGCCAAATAGCCAATGTTTTTCTTTGGGAAATGGGGGAAAAGATTTTTTTGCAAGCGCAGTTGACATTTTGAGATGTTTTGTTCAGTAAGAACAAAGATATGTTTTCATATCACTTCAAACGCAACAATTCCCCTTTTCGCTTCACGATATTTTTATAATCCCACTGAATATCGCGGGATTTCTCCAACCAACGTTGTAAGTCTTTGGTGTTGATTTGCGA
>JAEYZB010000064.1 GCA_023428205.1 Bacteroidota bacterium
CCCTTTATTACTGTAGGGAAAGAAAACCGTGTTGCTCACTTCACCACCCACTTTGCAATGCGCACCAATAGTCGTGTCGCCATAGGCTTTCGCGCTCATTTTCAGCGTTGCTTCTTCTCCCAATGCAAAAGGCCCACGCACTGCACAATTCTCCATTATCTCGGCATTTTTACCGATATAAATCACTCCATTTTTCGTGTTCAAAACAGATGCTTCAACAACAGCGCCTTCTTCAATAAATAAATTTTCTGTCGAACCAATAAGGATGTTGGTTGATGATAACGGTTGCGATTTTCGACCCTTCGTAATTCGCACAAAATCGCGTTCAATTTCCGCGCCATTCCATTGAAAAATGTGATGCGGTTTTTCCAAAAGGGAAAATGAAACATTCGTTTTTTTAGCAGTAAGAACACTTGCTCCATCTGCGATATTTTCAAATGGAATGTATGTAGGTGTTTGAAACGCAAGCAACTTCCCGTCTTGCGAATACAGCGCTTCATTGTCGTTTAGTGAATTGATTTCACTCAAAATTTCTGCGTTCGGCAATAAATTTCCGGCAATGTAAATCGTTGTTTTTCTAATAGCCGAAAACGGATATTTCGGTTGCAAATACGCTTCGGTGAGAATGTTTGTCGCTTGCGCCAAATCTATTTCCCACTTTTCGCGAATACTCAAAATACCGACACGAAAATCTGCTAATGCTCGCGTATATGCCAAAGGAAACAGTGGTTTTCGACTCGCTTCGGTGTCAAATAAAATAACGTTCGACATCGTTCTATTTTAGAAGAAAGGCAAAAAATACGGACGACCGATTTCCGCACGGAACGGCCAAGGAATAGAAACCAAAATAATCACTAATCCAATCGTAAACCAAACCGCTAAAGTTTTGAACTTCGCTTCATCGCTCGTTTGACGTTTTACTTTAGCAGAACCTATCGTAATCAATATGATTGCCAAAAGCATCATAATGTTATGCTCCATCGCAAAAAAGCGGAGGGCTTTAATGGAAACATTTTCTTTAAATTCCGAAAAGAAAGTAGTGATTAGTGGACTTACCGAAAACAATAAAATGCCGATGATTAACTGCGTATGAACACCAATCACAGAAAACAATCTTGCTTTATCGTCCGCTGGAGTGTACGGGGTTTTCCCAAACCAACCTTTGTACGCACGAAACAGGGCATACAGCAATGCGGCCAAAACGAACCAACGCAAAAGAGAGTGAAGAGCTAAAATAGAGTAATGCATAACTAAATGGTTTTATTGTTGGTAAATGTAACACAAGTTTTCATTGAAAAAACCACAACACATACTCCACCGTAAATTGCAAGCCATAAACCTGCTCAATGACCTCGTTTTTTTCAACCATTTCATTTTTTTGTCTGAAGCCGATTGAATTCTTTGAGTTTATCTGTATTTACCCAATCCACCTTATTTCGCAGCAGTGTTTCCCAAATTGCCGGATTATCGGGCGCAGCCCAAAAACGAATTTGCTTTCCTGCATGGTGTGCTTGAGCTACCAAGTCCATCAACCGTTGTTCTTCTTTTTTACTCAGCTTTTTTCGAGCATGGAAATATTTACTCCAAGGCTCACTGATTCGCGTAACAAACGGAGCATTCAATGCATAAAAGCCTCTATCTAACGTAACCAAACTCGTGTCGCCCAAAAGCGAAACATCTGGTGTACTTCCTGAAATTAAAATCTGCACGGGTGCGGGTTTCGCAACGGTTGACTTTGTATGAATCGCAAACAAATGACTGTATTTTTCCAACAGTTTTTTCAGAACAGCGTATGTTTCATTGCCCTTGCTTTTGAAATCAATCATTAAAATTACAGGCGTAGAATCTTTTGCAAAAACAAACCCTCTATTCGCCTTCACCATCGAATCCAAAGGACGCAAATACAACGTTTCCAAATCCGGTTTTTGTTTCAATCCGATTGCTGTATGCGAAACAATCAGCTTCTCATCGCGCAAAAAAACATCCACTTCGATGGAAGTAAATCCATTATCAAGCGCATCAAAAAGCGGACGCTGGTGCAAATAATCATTGTGCGCGTGAGCACGCGAAATCGGCTGGGCGAAAAGCTTTGCGCAGCAGAAGAAAAATACACAAAAAACAATTTTTGGCAATGGCATAAACTTATTTCCCTCGTCCGTAAATAATGGTGGAAATAGTATAGAGCAAGATTTTCAAATCCATCACGATGCTCATATTTTCAATGTAAATCAAATCGTATTTCAATCGTGGAAGCATTTCTTCCACTGTGGAAGCATAGCCATATTTCACCATCCCGAGCGAAGTGATACCGGGTTTTACTTTGAAAATGTGCAGATAATTCGGCTCTAATTTTTCTAATTGGTCGGCAAAAAATTTGCGCTCCGCACGAGGACCAACGATAGACATATCGCCTTTGATGACATTGATAAATTGCGGCAATTCATCAATTCGGTATTTCCGAATCCAACTTCCTGTTTTGGTGATGCGCGGGTCATCGTTTTCTGTCAGTTTCGGACCGTGTGCTTCTGCATCAGCATACATCGAACGAAACTTGTAAATCATAAACGGCACGCCATATTGCCCTAAGCGCTCCTGTTTGTAAAACACTCCGCCTTTCGATTCTTTTTTGATTAGAAACGCCACCAACGCGAGCAAAGGCGAAGTAATCAATAATGCAATGCTCGAAACAATAATATCCACCCACCGCTTGGTAATTCGCTCCCATTCCTGAATCAACACAGGTGGAATTTCTATAAACGCTTCGCCTATTATATGATTCATTTTCACGGTTCTCGCCAAAATATCATACATATCC
>JAEYZB010000166.1 GCA_023428205.1 Bacteroidota bacterium
CTACGGCAGCGTACGCGAACCGATTCCCTTTAATCTGGCAGCAGGTTTGTCATTTGGCTTTAAGGAGCTGCCGTTGCGCTTCCATTTTAATTTTCATCACTTGAATAATTGGAAGTTGCGCTACCACAATCCTGCGGATAATGCGGGACAAAATCTGTTTGATGACCCATCGCAAACCGAATCGAAATCGTCTGCTGCGGCCGATGAATTTTTTCGCCACGTGGTGATTGGCGTGGAAGCGAATATTAAAAAGATTGTGTTTGTAGAGTTTGCCTACAATCACCAAAACCGAATGGAATTTAAGCAGGAAACACGCAGAGGTTTGGCGGGCTTTTCCTTTGGTGTGGGCGTAAACGTGAAACAAATTCGGGTACAGGCCGCCTTGGTCGCGCATCCGCTGAAACAAACGCTTGCTCAATTTACCGTAAATGTGAATACTGCGGGGTTTGTGAAGAAGAAAGCAAATTAATGCTCAATTGATAGTGGTTAATTATTATAAATACTACTGCGTTTGTATATTACATTGGACCATTATTAACCATTAACAATTAATCATTAACCATTATTCTTAGCTTTGCCCCGCAATGAAAATTTCCGCTTCGGTTTTTGCGAAGAAAGAAGACAATCTTTCCTTTTTGGTGAGTGAATTGAAACGCATCGGAGTTTCTCTTTTACATATAGATTGTAAAGACGATGAGCGTGTCATTGCTGCACTTGGCGAAAATCAACAACATTTTTCATTGCCATTAGATGTTCATTTAATCAGTGCGGAACCACAACGTTTTTTTGCCGAATTAGAAGCCTTGAACGTTGCACGAGTTTGTTTGCAATACGAAAATTTGAACGAAATCCCAACTTCATTTTGGAGCATAAAAGCACAAAAAGGAATCGCATTGCAAAGTCATACTTCTCTGGAAATATTGGCGCAATTTCCGAATCTGGATTTTGTGATGCTGATGTGTACCATACCTGGCGAAAGTGGCGGTAAGTTTGATGTTTCCAATTTTCAACGCATCAACGAATTGAAAAATCGTTTTCCGAAATTGAAAATCACGATTGATGGTGGCGTGAATAGTGAAGTGGCTTTTGTGTTGAAACTTTTGGGTGTAGATACGGTAGTTTCGGGTTCTTATTTATTGGATAAAAACGAGTATGGGTTGAATATGCTGAACCTATTGTACCCGATTGCAGGGAATACGTTTCACGTAAAAGATTTTCAGCAGCCTGCAAAATTTGAACCGGTGCTTACGCTCGGTAAATTCAGTTTCCGAGAAGCGGTGCAAACCATTGAAAACTTTAAAACCGGTTACGCGATTGTAGTAGATGAAAACGGTAAATTCATAGGAGTAATTACCAATGCCGATGTACGGAAAACACTCCTGAAACACTGGAATAATTTAGACAGTTTGGCGTACGAAGAATATATCAATTTCCAACCGATTGCGATTGCTGAAACAGACAGTTTACAAGCGATGTTGAGTTTGATTGAAAGCCAAAGCCGAATTATTTTATTTTTGCCCGCTATTGACACAGAGGGTAGATTTACAGGGGTTGTGCCGTTGAATAATTTAGCGAAAGGATAAATATTAGGCGTAAGTCGTAAGGAATAAGGAGCAAGTAAAAAAGAAGAATTATGATAATTCATTTAAAGAATAGCGTGAGCGATGAACAGGCACAACAATTAGGTGCTGCCTCAAAAAGTATTTATTTCAAACAAGGAGAGACGCACGTTTTGGTTACTTCCTCTAAGCTAAAAGAAGTGCCGGAAGTGTTGCAAGCGCACACGGAAAAATCGTTTCTCACATCATCGGATATTCAGTTGGCAAGTAAAGAATACATGCCCCATGTGCGGGAAATTAAACTCGGTAATTTGACGATTGGCGGAAACTCCAATAATTCGGTGGTGATTACAGGCCCATGTTCTGTGGAATCGGAAGAACAACTCGATTCAGCCGCAAAATTGTGTGTGGAATTGGGTGTAAACATTCTGCGTGCCGGGGCTTTCAAACCAAGAACTTCGCCTTACACGTTTCAAGGCTTAGGGTTGGAAGGATTGAAATTATTGGCAAAAATGCGCGAGAAATATGCTTTGCAAGTTATCACGGAAGTGAAAGACAGCACGCATATTGATGCCGTGATTGAATACACCGATATTGTTCAAATTGGCGCGAAAGCGATGTATGACCAAGGCATTTTGCGCAAATGCGGGCAAACACAAAAACCAATTTTATTGAAACGCGGTTTTGGTTCTACTTTGCAAGAGTTCGCACAAGCCGCAGAATTTATTTTGAGTGGTGGCAATCCGAATGTGATTTTGTGCGAACGTGGTATTAGAACATTTGAAACTAAAACGCGTTTTACGCTCGATCTTTGTGGGGCAGTATGGTTGAAACAATACACAAACTTGCCGGTGATTCTTGACCCAAGCCACGCCATCGGATATGCTTACGGAGTTCCTGATTTGGCGCGCGCTTGCCTGGCATTAGGTGCTGATGGCTTACTGATAGAAACGCACCCGAATCCCAAAGTCGCACTTTCAGATGCCGAACAACAATTGAACTTTGATGAGTTTCGTGCATTACACAAATCATTGGGTGCGGTGGCTACGGCTGTGGGACGCAAATTGGTTTAGTCTATATTATACAATTCTCTTAGTTTTGCCGACATTTTTGAGAAAATGAATAAACTGTTTTTTGCGTCAATCCTGCTCGTTTTTTTTACCCATTTTGCAGAAGCGCAGTGTGTGTCGCAGATTACGTTTAGCCCGAATGATACTATCTGTGTCGGTCAGCCGGCAACTATTTCGCTGACAAATGCAGGAGTTACGTCCGTTACATGGAGTGGCGGTGATTTGGCAAGTCCTCAATCAAGTGCTTCAATAAATGTTGCACCGACTTCTACGAAAATATATATTGTCAACTGGACCAGCGGAACGTGTACCGTTACCGATTCGGTGCGTTTGATTGTAACCCCTGTTCGTGCCGTTTTTCAGAATAAAACCAATCCAAGTTGTGGGCAAAATAATGGAGCGATAAACTGTTCCGCTGCGGGAACATCTATGGTTTTTACCTACTTTAGAAATGGCGTGTTTTATTCAGATGGAGCCACGCAAGTTTCAAATCTTCCTTCCGGCAATTATACCTTTGTGGTGTATGATAGAATTACGGGCTGTTCGGATACAGCAGATAATATTGTTTTGACAGATAATACTTCGTTTCCTTCTTTTTCATCAATACAAACGACCGGAGTTGCTTGTTACGGCAATACGAATGGAAGTATTTCGGTAGCCGTGACAGGAGGCACAGGAAACTACACCTATACATGGAGTCACAGTTCAACGAATCACACCAACACAGCAACAGGATTGACCTCAGGAACGGTCTATACGGTAACGGTAGACGATGGCTCTTGCCTGCCGATAGATACTTCTATCTCCCTTTCCGGTCCTTCAGATTCGCTTCGTGTGAGCTTGGTGTCTATGAACGATAACTGTCAGCAAAGTGTCGGAAAATCATTGGCTTCTGTGACTGGCGGAACAACACCTTATCAATATGTTTGGGCAAATTCTAGCGTAACAGCGGATTCGCTTACGGGAATTTTAGGACCTGTGCGAGTAAATGTTACGGTTACCGATGTAAACGGTTGTTCTGCTATAGCAACGGATTCTATTTTGAATACCGGTTCGCCATCGTTTCAAATCACGGATGTAGATTCAACCTGTGGAGGCGGTACACAAGGCGGCATTACGATTACACCATTTTCAAATGACGGACCATTTTCGTATGTGTGGTCGTTTGGCAGCACCACAACTCAAGGCACAGTAAGCGGTCTGGCGGCAGGAACCTACACGGTTTCTGCTTATAACTCGCTCAACTGTGCGCAAATCCTTTCCATCATAGTTCCCGAATATCAAGGCTCGACCTTTGATTTGGGAGGTAATCAGGATATGCTTTTGGGTGGGGTAGCGGCTATTGAAATTCAAACCGATGCCGGAATTTCTTCCGTACAGTGGTCGCCATTGGGTGTTTCGACTTCCGGTGATGGCGTGTATTATGTTTCGCCAAGCGATACGACCACTTACTATGTGACCGCTACTTATGGTGCGGGCTGTACTCTGACGGATTCCATTATCATTAATGTGATTCACACAGCGGATTCCTTGGAAATTCCCAATATTTTTACGCCCAATGGAGACGGTACGAATGATGAATTTTATGTGAAACATCATGGAGTAAAGTCGTTTCAACTATGGATTTACGACCGTTGGGGAAATTTGATTTATCGCACGACAGAGGTGGATTTCCGTTGGTCGGGAGAAGATATGCGCACCAACACATTGATGTCTGATGGCAATTATGCTTATATGGCGGAATATTCCTTTTTGCAAAATCCTTCCCTACAACGGAAAAAAGGATTTATTTCACTTATTAAATGAGAAATAGAATTTCAAAAATCAATTTAAATGAGAAATAGAATTTCAAAAATCAATCGCCAACTTTGGCAAACCTTTCTGCTGTACGCAACGGGAGGAAATTTGGTTATTCTAAGCGCTGCTATTGCATTGCTGTTAGCCAACTCGGCAGAAGGAGAAACGTTCGTTCACTTTTGGCATTCATCGGTCGCTGATTTCACGATAGAATGGTTCGTGAATGACGTACTGATGGTTTTTTTCTTTCTCTTGGTGGGATTGGAGATAAAACGAGAGATTGTAGCGGGTGCCTTATCGGATAGAAAAGCAGCTGTACTGCCTGTAGTGGCGGCTTTAGGAGGAATGGTTGTTCCGGCTTTGCTGTTCACGCTTTTTAATTTTCATCAACCTACCCTTTCGGGTTGGGCTATACCCATGGGTACGGATAGTGCGTTTGCATTGGCTATTTTGAATTTGGTGAAAAGATATATTCCTAACAACGCATTTATTTTACTTTCCACTTTAGCGGTGGCAGATGATTTGGGTGCGGTGTTGGTGATTGCGCTGTTTTATACGGCAGAGCTGAATGTTATTGCCCTTGCGGCTGTGGCGGGTATTTATGCGCTTTTGTTGCTATACAATAAAATGGGTAAAAAAAATGAGCTCGTCTATGTATTGTTGGGCATTGCGTTGTGGTTTGCGGTGTGGCAAAGCGGAGTGCATGCCACCATTGCGGGAGTGATGTTGGCATTTGCCATTCCATTTTCGGAAGAGGCTTCTTCTCCGTTTCAGAAGCTGATGCACGGACTCGAAAAACCGGTGAATTATTTTGTGTTGCCCGTTTTTGCCTTATGTAATACCGCTATTGTTATTGAAGCGGAATATCTGCAGAACATAGCTTCTCCATTGGCATTGGGTATTTTGTCGGGCTTGGTTTTAGGAAAGGTAAGCGGAATCTTTTCGTTCAGTTGGATTGCGGTGAAAATGGGTTGGGCAAATTTACCCGATAAGTTATACTGGCGACACGTTTTCGGTTTAGGACTATTGGGCGGAGTCGGTTTTACGATGTCTGTTTTTGTAACGATGCTTTCGTTTGGCGATGTCGCACTTGTTGCGCAAGCGAAATTGTATATCGTCATCGGTTCCTGTGTTTCTGCGGTGTTGGGATTGGTGTGGCTGCGACTTGCGAAGTAGGTCGAAAAAATGCGGTGCATTGAGTACTTCGACAAGCTCAGTATAACACCTGCCGAAATGAGCAGGATTTAATACCGTATCAGTTTTATGACCTTCGTGCGTTTTAAGTAGGCGCGAATGGACTTTTGAATTTCGGTTGTTTCTTCCCGCACTTCTATCCATTCTTCAATATTGTTTTTGTTGATAGTGCAGTCGGTCGGCACAAATGCCCGTCCACGATAGCGTCCGCTTTCTACCCAAATCACCGAATGGTGGTGTTTGTCGCAGCCTTTATCCACGATAATCATATTGGGATAGCGATACGTGTTGCTGAGCAGTGCGTGTTTGATTTTCGTATTGTATTCAATGATTCGTGCCATTCGCAAACGCTCATTTTCTTCCGCTAAGATTTGATTGTAGGTGTTGTAAAAACCATTTTCGTTCATCAGCTTTTCAATGGTTTTATTGGCATAGGTTTTGGAGGTAAAGGG
>JAEYZB010000170.1 GCA_023428205.1 Bacteroidota bacterium
GGAATGCGCTTTGCGCAACATCGCCTAAAAGCACTCCATTGGTAGATTTGAACACTTCGTTTACGACTTCTTTTGTTTCCGGATTGTAAGCGGAAAGATCGCCATTTGCCCAACCAAAGTTCCCTTCATTCACAATCAATACCCCTTTTTTCGCAATACCCACATGAGGAGCTTCCGGTTTACAAGCCGCAAGTAATAACAAACAAACAGAAAATATAAAAACGTTTCGCATACTTTTTTCAGCGCGCAAATTAGCAAATACTACCTTACTTCCTGCAAAAATTCTATGTATGTTGGAAAGTGGTCGGAGTAGCCACGATTGTATTTATTGCCGTCCCAAGTTCGCATCGGATAGCCGCGAAAACGGCCTGTCTGTTGCACCATAAATTCGCGTTTGAAAATATGTGCGGAGCGATAAAACCAACCGCTTTGTTTTTGACTCAAGAAACTATGTGAAATAATAATTTGGTCAAACAAATTCCACGCATCGTTAAACGCCAATGTGCCGATTCCTTTTTTGTAAAAACTTGTCCAAGGATTAAACATGCCCGTTTTTTTCACCCTTTTCATTTCACCTTCTGCCCCTAAAACCTTTGTCACGCTTGGGCTTATCGGATCATCATTCAAATCTCCCATAACGATGTATTTGATGTCAGGGTTAATTTTCGTGAGCGAATCAATTATCTTTTTAGGTACACTTGCAGCCGTAGCGCGCCATGGTGCAGAGGCTTCTTCTCCGCCTCTTCGCGAAGGCCAGTGATTCACAAAAAGGTGTATCGTGTCGCCTAAGTAAATACCCGAAACCCACAACACATCTCGGGTTCTATGCTTGGTGGGCACGTTTAGCGGTTTGCTCGACAGCACCGTAAAATATTTCGGATTATAGATTAAACCAACATCTATCCCGCGTGCATCAGGCGAATCATAATGTACTATTTTATAATTGCGCGATTGCAATAGCGGATGATGAATCAGGTCGTGCAACACACTTTCATTTTCTATTTCCGCAACACCAAATACAGAAAGTCCGTCAGGTGAAACGTCTGTTCCGATTTTCGAAAGCACCTCCGCCAAACGATTTATTTTATCCAAATAAACTTCCGTGTTATAATGCCGTGGCGATTCAGGCAAAAACTCTTCATCATCTACAAATTTCTGATTAATGGTATCGTAAAAGTTTTCAAGGTTGTAAAATCCGATAATACCAATACGATAATTTTTTTTCTGCGCAAAGGACGAAGCAAAACAGAAAATCAATCCTGCAATCAGAATCATTTTTCTTATTTCATTATCAAATCGTCTCATCGTCAAATTGCTTAGCTGGTTTTATTCAATCACCACATACGGCATCAGCTTTTTGCAAATACTGTCTGTCATTTCAGGAACACGGCAAATTTGATCAGTTGTTTTGAAACCGCCATTACTATTTCGATACTTCACAATATAACCTGCAACTTTTCGAGTGTATGGGTGCGAACGAAATGTTTCGTAATCGGCCGTATTAATATTTAACTTTCGAAGTGGAATTTGCGATATCGTCAAGTCCGGTTTTATTTTTTGGAATGTGGAATCCGGAAGCGCGTACACTTCGCTCAGTTGATCAATACTATAAAATCCGCCCAACCACTCGCGATATTTCACAATGCGGGAAGAAAGTTTTGCGCCAATGCCGCGCAACTTTTCAAACTGAACCGAATCGGCAGTATTAATATCCACTTTCAACCTACCCTGTTTTTTCGGTTCTTGTGTAACTATTGTTTGAGCATTATTAGCAGTGTTTCCGATTTGCACATACGGCAATAGTTGTTCTTTCTTTTCATCGCTCAACACAAAAATTTTCCGAATGTCTTCCGCCTTGTAAAACTTTCCACCTTTGGCTTTGTACTTTTCAATCACAGTCGCCTGCTTCTCACTCAAGCCTAATTTCAGCCACTCCGCAACACCGATTTTATTCGGGTCAAATAGAAAAAGCGAATCAAACGAGCTCGTTTTTTCAAAGGACTTGGGCTGTGAATATTCTTCGGTAAAGAGATTTACTTTTGCTTGCAGTGACGAATCAAAAACGCGCTCCTCTTGGTGGAAATACTTCGCTATATACGGCAATACCAACAACACCAACGCAAGTGCCACCAAACCTATTGCGGCTCTGCGTTCATTCTCTGAAAAAATAAAGTATTGACGGAAATATTGGCGCACACCATATTTTTTGTTTAAAAAATAGCACAAACCACAAAGCGAACGTGTGTATCTGTTTCTCAAATATAGGCAATCAACAAATAAAGTGTGTAGTTTTGTTATAGAATATTTTGATATGCGAAAGTTGAATCTTATGTTATTGGTGTGTTTTGTGTGCGGACTGGCAATTGGTCAGGAGAAGTACAAAACCATAGTCGTGCAACCGAAACAAAGTTTTTACAGCATCGCCCGCGATTATGATGTGCCTGTGGCTGAGTTGAAAAAGTTGAACACGGAATATGCTCCCGACTTTCAACTGAAAATAGGCGACAAATTCAAAATCCCGGTAAAAAGTGCAACCGCGACCACTCAATCGGAAGTGCCGAAAATAAAAACAGAACCCATTTCCACCATTGCATTTCACACCGTAAAAAAAGGGGAAACGCTATCATTGATTGCCCAAAAATATGGAATGACGCAAAAAGAATTGCGTACACTCAACTACATGGGCGAAAAATCAGTCGTTAAAATTGGACAGAAACTGAAAGTAAAAAAAGCGGAAGCTATTCCTACAAAAGTGGTGGAAAAAAACGAGCAGGTTGTCGCTGCCCAATCGCAAGAAACGCGCGCAAATACAGCAGATATTCATGTGGTACAAAAAGGCGAAACTCTTTTCTTTATTGCCAAAAAATATGGCACATCCATCCGACTGTTGAGCGACTGGAATAATTTAGGCGATAGCCCTGTGATAAAAGTCGGACAAACATTAAGAGTGAAACGCGATGCCATTCCTGTTGCTCCCTCCGAGCCGATTACCTTTAAACCGATAAACGCAGTAGTGGAAGAAGTGGTGGAAAAAAACGAGCCGATTCAACCCAAAACAGAGGACCCGACACTTGTAGAGATAAAAAATTCGGAAGTTCCGACACAAGAAAAAACAGTTGAACTTGCGGCAAAAGAGGCTGTACCTACAGATAATCCTCCTGCCCCTAAAACAGAGCCTGTAGTGCCGGAGAAAACGATTGAACCGGTTCCGGAATTACCGAAAGTAGTTTCCGCGCAATTGGAAAGCGACTATAAAGAAGCCGTTAATCCGACTACTAAGCGAACCCTTCGCGGTATAGGTGTTGCGGTGAACGATAGTGAATTGACAAGCGCTGCATTTGTGCTATATGACTATGCCGAAATAGGCGACATCGTAAAGGTGGCGAACTTGATGAGCAAAAAAGTCATGTATCTGAAAGTTATCGGGAAAATGAAAAATGCAACAGAAGAAACCATTTTGCAAGTTTCTTCCGATGCCGCAAAAATGCTACAAGCAAACGAAGACCGCTTTTTGGTGGAAGTGACCGGATATTGACAGAGCGATTGCCTTTCGCATAATTTTTCAATAAAAAATTTTCTTTTCACTTATTTTAATGGAGGAAGTGAAACCGCGTACTATTTTTGCGCCCTTATGCATTCTTTCGTAAAAACGGCATTCCTATTTCTTTTTATCGGAGTTTCTTTATCATCTTGTAAAACAATGCTCGGAAGAGTTATTACCTACAACGATCCTGACATTAACGACTTAAACGCAATGCCGCACCGTGTGGTGAAAGCAGGCGAAAAAACGAGCAAGATTCCGCGAGCACAATCATACAATCAACTATCTCTTCCCGACTCCTTGCAATGGTCGCTGAAACAGACAAAAACTGTTGCATTTTTGGTGTTGAAACACGACAGTTTGGTGTATGAGTGGTATGCCAATGGCTATTCCGACAGCAGCTATACGAATCCGTTTTCTGCCACTAAATCTGTTGTGGGCATTCTTACCGGTATCGCGCTAAAAGAAGGGAAAATCACTAGTCTGGACGAACCGGTGGCAAATTATTTGCCCGAATACTGTGATACCAAACGCGAAAATATTACGATCAAACATTTGCTTACCATGAGTTCGGGAATGAATTATTATGATCAGGCCTTAAATCCGTTTGGCCCTGTGGCGCAACTTTATTATGGACGAAACATGCGCGAGTTTATCAACAAATTACAAGCGGAAAAACCTGCGGGATCAGAGTGGCGATATAAAAACAGTGATACCGAAGTTCTTTCTATTGAATTGCGGATTGCCGTGGGAATGAATATCAGCGACTATGCTTCTGAAAAATTGTGGAAGCCAATCGGTGCGGAGCGTGACGCCAAATGGATAATTGATGACCAGAAAGAAGCGGTGGAGAAAGCGTATTGTTGTCTTTACACCAATGCTCGTGATTTGGCAAAAGTGGGAATGCTATATAAGCACCATGGCAATGCCAATGGGATGCAAATTTTGGACAGCAGCTATGTGAGTGAAGCCTTGACCCCGGTACATTTGCCGAATGGCGAAAAAGAAGGTCGGCCACAAAAGCACTACGGCTATTCGTGGTGGATGCACAACGTAGATGAGGATTTTCACATGGATGGGCTTAAGGGACAGTACGTAATTGTACTTCCCAAAGACGACATCGTAATCGTTCGGTTAGGGAAACGAGACTGGTATAAAAGCTCCCAACGGTTTAAGTCAGGCGGACCAAGCCTCTATCCGCAAATCGTTCGTTCTGTGCGGGCGGTATGGAGTGAAAAGTAAAAAGCCACCCGAAGGTTTCCCTTTCATTTTTTAAATCGCTATGTCAGTTCCCTTTATCATCAAATGTAAATTCCATAGTAGTTTGGTTTTGGATGCGGGGGCGAAAGTGTGGATAGAAAAAGGGAACGAAGAATTGGCAGGGCAGAATCTTGTTCAACTTTGCAAAAGAGGACTATTTTGCAAAAAAGAACACGTCCTATGTATTGATTTTCAGCAAACTACAAAAATCCGCTTATGCTCGTCCAAAAACGAAAATCCTATTGCTTTTTTCGAAAAACAGTTGAATTAATGGGTTGAACTATAGCTCTTTGATCAAAGATGGAGGGAGAAAATGGGCACAAAAAACTAATCTTGTTATTCAACAAGTAC
>JAEYZB010000219.1 GCA_023428205.1 Bacteroidota bacterium
TCTTGTTGCGGTATTGAATTTATGGCAACCATGGGTTCTACTTATGATTTGGCGCGCTTTGGTTCAGAACGTCCGAGTTTTTCTCCACGACAAGCAGATATGCTTTTAGTAATGGGAACCATTGCCAAAAAAATGGGACCTGTATTGCGTCAAGTTTATGAGCAAATGGCGGAACCACGTTGGGTTATTGCCGTAGGCGCTTGTGCTTCGTCAGGCGGGGTGTTTGACACCTATTCGGTTTTGCAGGGAATTGATAAAGTGATTCCGGTGGACGTATATGTGCCGGGTTGCCCGCCACGTCCTGAACAGATTTTGGATGGCATAATGAAATTGCAGGAGTTGGTAAAAAATGAACCGTTTGGACGTAGAAACTCACCTGAGTACAAGGCGCTATTGGCCTCTTACGGTATCAATGTAAAATAATTTTGAAGTATGGCATTAGATAATACGAGTATACAACAACACGTCAGTGAAAAATTTGGCGATAAAGTAAGTGCTTTTGAAGAAGCCGAGATGCTGGCGTTTGAAGCGGATAAAGAAATCATTCACGAATTAATTGCGTTTTTGCGCGATGAATTAAAATTCAACTTCCTGACAGACGTTTGCGGTGTTCATTATCCTGCAAACGACAAGACGCGTCAGTTTGCGACCGTATATCATTTGCATAATTGGATGGAAAATGTTCGCGTGCGTATCAAAGTGTTTTTAGATGGCGAAAAACCTGAAGTAGATACCGTTTGTGACTTATTCCTATCAGCGAATTGGCAAGAACGAGAAACGTATGATTTTTACGGTATTATCTTTAAAAACCATCCTGACTTAAAACGCATTTTAAATATGGACGAAATGGAATCGTTTCCGTTGCGCAAAGAATTTCCGTTGGAAGATAACGAGCGTACTGACAAAGATGATCGTTACTTTGGTCGCTTGCCGAATAATGGACTGAAGATTCAACATAATTAGTCCTCTTTCTAAAAAAAAAATGTTTCAGATTTATCTGACAAAAACAAAAAAAGCCGAAGAAAATTCTTCGGCTTTTTTTATTTCACAGAAATGATTCGATTATTTCAATTCCACAGAACTTTGACCAATTAAATGACCTAACTGATATACTTCCACTTTGTAAGAACCTTTCTCTGTTAAGTTTTGCCCCCACTCTACCACAACATTTTTGTTCACCTTCTGCCATTCCGTTACTACTTTTTTAGAGTATTGCACACTGCTACCATCAGACAATTGCAACATTCCTGAATTTTCAGTGGTAGAAGTAATTGCTTCACGTTTCGGATTAAGAACACGAACGTACAACTCCAGCGGTCCCGCCTCCAATACCTTATTCTCGCCCGTAGCAAAACTGATTTTCAGGTAATCTACATTCTTCAGAGAATGTTTAACAACTTCTTTTCCGCTGCTTTTGCGCGCTACACCCTCTACTTTCACATTTTGCAATTGCAACAAAGAACCCAACTCTACTTTTTTAGATAAGTGTTCTTTTTCTGAAGTAAGAGCTGCTGTAGTGGCCTTTTCTTCAATCAAATATTTATCTAACGCCAAGTTTTGAGACGTCAACTCTTGATTTTGTGAGGTAAGTTCGGCTACTCTTTTTTGCAGTGTCGTATTTTCTTCTTGCAACTGAGCTATTGCTACTTTGTATTGTTTCAATTCTGCGGCAGTCAGTTTACCTGTGCGTTGTGCTTCAGCTAATTGTGCCTGATATTTTTCAATTTTAGCTTGGCGCTCTTGAATAATGGAATCTAGTTCCGTATTCTTGCCTTTGAGCGATTCCAATTCTACTTTAGCCGTCTCAAACTGCTCGTTCAAATCTTTATAATCACTGGCATATTTATTTACTTCTTCAATTTTTTCCTGTTTTTGCTTGTTTTCTTTGTAGAGTAAATATCCAACCACCCCATCAATCAGCAACAATGCTACTATGATAGCAATATAAATTCTGTTGCTTCCTTTTTTGTTTTCTTCCATAATCGATTGTATTATTATTTTATGTAAAGATAAATAAATATGTACGACCGCCAAATATAGCTAAGCACAGCAATAAACGTATTAGAATTCAACGGTGTAAGTCAATGTTTGCTTATCTCTATCCACCTTTACGACCGCCTTATCTCCTTTATTGAACGCACCAAGTGCTTTCATATAATCATAAATGTTTTCGATTTTTATTTCACCAAGCTGCACAACGATATCTCCATCTTTCAATCCCGCTTTTTCGGCAGGTTTATCGTGATTTACAGCATCTACACGCAAGCCTTTCCCTTGATAACCGTAATCAGGCATAACCCCGAGTGTTACTTTAAATGCCGACTTGGAGCCGGTATCTTTCGTACGCGTTTCAAAATACTTCAGCTTTGGCAACTCAGATACCGCTGTCGCAATAGAAGCGATATAATTCAATACGGACACTTCACCCGAATAATTGATTTTTTCAGGCACATCGCTCGATTTATGATAATCACCGTGCTGTCCCGTAAAAAAGTGCAAAACCGGAATTTTCTTTAAATAAAATGAAGTTTGATCAGATGGTCCGACACCTGAAGAGTCTAACACAAGTAC
>JAEYZB010000240.1 GCA_023428205.1 Bacteroidota bacterium
GTTTGCACATGCACACCGGTTCCGATATTTTGGACGTGGAGGTTTTCTTGCGTGGTGCGGAAATTTTATTTGAACAAACGGAATTTTTCCCTGATTTGACGTTTATTGATTTTGGTTCAGGGTTCAAAGTGCCATACAAACCGGACGATTATTCAACGGACGTAAATGAATTGGGCAAAAAACTATCCGAACGCTTCATCGAATTTTGCAAAAACTATGGTCGTGATTTAGATTTATGGTTTGAACCGGGTAAATTTTTAGTGAGCGAATCAGGCACGTTTTTGGCGAAAGTAAATGTCCTGAAACAAACGACAGCCGCAGTTTTTGTCGGTGTTGATTCCGGGTTGAATCACTTGATTCGTCCTATGATGTACAATTCGTATCATCACATTACGAATATATCAAATCCAAGTGGAGCACCGCGTATTTATACCGTTGTGGGTTACATTTGCGAAACGGATACGTTTGCGTGGGACAGAAAAATCAGCGAAGTGAAAGAAGGCGATATTTTGGCGTTTCACAATGCAGGAGCATACGGCTTCACGATGTCGAGCAATTATAATTCGCGCTTCCGTCCGGCAGAAGTGTTGGTGCATGAAGGGAAAGATTATCTCATCCGCCAACGAGAAACGATGGAAGACATTTTAAAAAATCAAATTGAAGTGATTGCATAATTTTTCATTCGTAACCGAATTTTGTTACTTTCGTACCCGATTTATAAAACAATTGAATGGCAAGACCTCCCTTTAAGAGAAGAGAATTAGAACATCGCATTAATGCAATAATCCAAGTACCGGAAGTTCGTTTAGTAGGCGACAACATTACACCGGGTGTTTATTCAACACGAGTAGCATTAGACAAAGCAATAGATTTAGGCTTAGATTTAGTGGAAATTTCTCCCACTGCGATTCCGCCTGTGTGCCGTATTGTGGACTACAACAAGTTTTTGTATGAAAAGAAAAAACGCGAGAAAGAAGTCAAAGCCAATGCGAAAAAGGTAGAGATTAAAGAATTGCGTTTCACGGCAAATACCGATGACCACGATTTCGATTTCAAAGCGAAGCACGCGGAGAAGTTTTTGACAGACGGAGATAAAATAAAATGCGTTTTGATGTTCCGCGGACTTAATATCGTGTTCAAAGAGCGGGGCGAATTATTACTTTTGCAATTCGCGAAACGTTTGGAAGAATTCGGTGCGGTAGAACAATTGCCGACACTCGAAGGAAAACGAATGATGATGGTGATGTCACCTAAGAAAAAGAAATAAGAATTATTTAGCGTAAAGAATTCAAGTGGGTCGAAAAAACGAGCTTGAATTGAAAATCACGCCCTGTTATATCAAATGGGTCGAAAAAATGAGCACGATTGCGGTTGAAATCACTCCGATTTCAACTTTTTCAGAGTGAAATATGGATAATTGTAAAGAAAATATATCTTTGCACTCCATTTTTAAAATTTAAACACAAAAAAAATGCCTAAAGTAAAAACGAACTCCGGTGCCAAAAAACGCTTCCGCGTTACCGGATCGGGAAAAATCAAAAGAGCGAAGGCTTACCATCGCCACCTTTTGGGCAGAAAAGCCAAAGGTCGTAAAAAAGAATTATCGCAAGACGCTACTGTGCATCCGACAGATTTGCATCGCGTGAAAAGATTATTGAATTTAGCTTAACCATTTAAAACACAGAAAAGATATGCCACGTTCAGTAAATAGTGTCGCGAGCCGCAAACGCAGAAAAAAAATATTAGACAAAGCGAAAGGATATTTCCTTAGTCGCCATAACGTATATACCGTAGCGAAAAACGCAGTAGAAAAAGCCGGTTTGTATGCCTACAAAGGTCGCAAACTGAAAAAACGCCAATACCGCTCTTTGTGGATTGTGCGTATTAATGCTGCCGTTCGTGAAGAAGGGTTGACATACTCTACATTCATCAAAAAATTGCACGATGCAGGAATTGATATCAACCGTAAAGTGTTGGCCGATTTAGCATTGAACAATATTGATGCATTCAAAGCCATTGTCGCTAAGGTTAAGTAATTTAAACTCGGTTTTCATAGGTTCAAGATTGGTCGTCAGCAATGGCGACCTATTTTGTTTTTGTGACATACTAATTTTATGAATTTTACGCTGCAAATGAAACATCGCTTATCTCTCTTTTTTATCCTTCTGACAATTGTCTCTTTTGGACAAAAATCGACCATTTATGCAGGTCCGATAGTGGGTTCGGTTACGCAAAACTCGGCTAAAGTATGGTTGGGCTATTCAGGAGCCGGCAAACAAATTTTGGTACTGACAGATACGGTTTCCGACCGGATTTTTTATCCCGTTTTGGTAAATGATATTCGCTCTTCAAAAGGGAAATACAGCGCAGTGGCTACGTTTACGAAGTTAGAGCCCAATCGCGAATATTTTGTGGTGGCTTCTGTGGAACAAGGAAAACAAAACGTGACTACTTCATTCACGACCTTGAGCGATACTTCACAACGTGATTTTTCATTTGTATTGGGTTCCTGCGCTATGATGCAAACGGGGATTTTACGTGGGCTTTTCCCTGGAACAGCTACCCGGATTTTCCCTTCTATGGAGCAGCAGAAAGCCAACTTTATGCTTTGGTTAGGAGACAATGTGTACTATCTGGGGCGCGATTCCAAAACACCGGATAATATGTTTGAACGCAATATGCGTGTACGTGCAAAATTCAAGCGCCTGAACCATTTCCTCTCTTCCGTGCCGCAATATGCTATTTGGGACGACCATGATTTTGGTAAAAATAACAGTGACAAAAGTTGCAGGTTGAAAGATACGGCATTGGTCATTTTCAAACATTTTTGGGCAAACACGTATCCACAACAAGATGCATTGAAAGGTAATTTTTTTTCCTTTCGGAACTATGACTGTGAGTTTTTGATGATGGACTGCCGGTATTTTCGGGAAGAGCCGTGCGATACTTGCGCGTTCTTAGGAGAAACGCAATTAGCGTGGTTAAAAAACAAATTGCAACTTTCTGATGCCGCGTTTAAATTTATTGCCATCGGGACTCAGGTTTTAAATACGAATAAGCGAGGGG
>JAEYZB010000155.1 GCA_023428205.1 Bacteroidota bacterium
CGCCATTGCCTCGCCAATTCGCTATGGAAATGGGCATTACATACCCAACATCAGCATAATGTTGTTGGTGATATTCAATTTCCGATTTACTCACTTTCCAAACCGTTCTATAAAGCGAGTCAAATTCCGAATCATAATTATTAGAAATTGGTCCATCAAAAAAATCAGTTCCTCTTTCTTCTAAAAAATTGGATATATTTCGTGTTTCGTATGTCACAGCTGCGAGCTTTAGATTGTTTGCCGCATCAAAAGCAGACAACCACAACGAACTCATAAACAATGATGCTGTTCCAAACAAATTTCCATCAGGACTATAACTCTTTGGGCAAATAAAACTCGCACGGTCATAGTCCCAAAAGAAGTTTCCTCCAACAGGAATTTTTGCGCCCACATTATTAGCGTCTAAAGTCTCCATAAACTGACCAAATCCATTAACAACTGAGAAAAGAAAAACGAGCGTAAATAGTTTTTTCATAGCAGATAATTTAAGGTTTTCCCAAAGATAATAACTATTCCCTGAGACTTCGCTATAGTAATCAGCTAACTGTCATTTATTCTCAGCAATCATCTAAATCCTCCTCGTTTTTTCAGGAGGCTTTGCAAATGGGTCAAAAAAAATGAGGAGGAACCCTAATTACCACCTGCGTTCCTACCAACGTGTTCGTTTTTTTTCACCTATTTGCACGGGCGAATAATTATTCGCCCCTACCACACTTTTCATTAATCATTATCAATTAACCATTACTTTCGCCCCATGCATACTGCTTTTTTCACTCCATATATATTACAATTCAAAAACCCTGTGCTCACCTCACGGGGAGCGATGAACGAGAAACACGGCTTTTTCATTCGCATTTCCGATGGCAAAAACACGGGCGTGGGCGAATGCAGTTTTATTGAGGGTTTGAGCCGCGATGATTTGCCACAAATGGGTGAAAAAATCGAGCAGGTTTGCGCAAATATTTCCGATTGGGAAAGCGAAAAAGAATTGCTCTACGAAAAATTTCCGTCCCTGCTTTTCGCATAGAAACGGCACTGTTGGATTTGCAAAATGGCGGAAAACAAATTTGGTTTGAAAGCGATTTTACCAAAGGGAAACGCGCCATTCCGATAAACGGCTTGGTGTGGATGGGCACTAAAGAGTTTATGCTTTCGCAGATTCAGCAAAAAATGGCGGACGGTTTTCGCTGCATCAAAATAAAAGTCGCGGCTATTGATTTTGAAGAAGAGTGTCGCCTGATTGCGTTTATCCGAGAGCATTTTTCCGCTTCTGAAATGGAAATTCGTTTAGATGCCAATGGTGGTTTTGCGGAAAACGATGTGTTTCAAAAATTGGAACGGTTGGCAAAGTTCGAAATTCACTCCATTGAACAGCCCGTAAAACACAAACAATGGGATTTGATGCGGAAAATTTGCGCAGAAAAAATCATGGATATTGCACTAGACGAAGAATTGATTCACACCATAAACATTGAAGAAAAAAATGAAATGCTGGACTTCATCAAACCGCAATACATCATTCTGAAACCAAGTCTCATTGGCGGCTTAGCGAAATCAGACGAATGGATTTCGCTCGCAAAAAAACGAAATATCGGTTGGTGGGCAACCTCCGCTTTAGAATCCAACATCGGCTTAAACGCCATTGCACAATGGGTTGCCGCCAAGCCAAACGTAAAAGCCGTGCAGGGGCTGGGAACGGGAGGGCTTTACGTAAATAACATTGAGAGTCCACTAAAAGTAGCGAATGGGCAACTGTATTACGAAGTCAGAAATTTTGAATGATAGAATAAAAACCAATTCTGTCATTCTATTATTCAGTTATTCAAAATTAACTTTTGTGCCATAAAAAGTCCGGCAACAACGGCATCAATTTCCCTGCAATCCACCAACGCTTGGTGATATAGGCGACTTTTCGTTTCCGTTCTATCGCATCGGCAATCTGCCGAGCCGCTTTTTCGACCGGCTGCAACCAAAACATTCCTTTTTGTCCTTGCGTCATATCCGTTTCCACAAAACCCGGACGAATATCCGTTATGGCAATCGGGCGCTTTTCGGCAGCGGCTTTGTGACGTTGCCCTTCCATATAACTGCTCATAAAGGCTTTGGTCGCAGCATAACCGATTGCGTGTCGCATTCCGCGAACCGCCATTACACTGGAGATACCAACAATATGTCCGGCTTTATTTTCGTGCCTGAAATAATTAAACGCAAAGTTGGCGATAGCTGCAAAACCAATCGCATTCACTTGATGCATTCCGTTTTCTTTTTCCCAATTTCCACTCGATTCACCAATGCCGGCATTGTAAATAATCAAGTCCACCCCTCCCATTCGGTCAATCAGTTTTTGCAAGATTTGACGCGCCTCTTCATGATTAGCCGCGTCCATAAATTCAATGTATGTTTTGTTTGGACAACTATTCGTCAATTCATTCAGCAGATTAGTTCTCCGTGCCGTAAGCCCCAACTCATAACCGCGTTTGGAAAGTTCAACGGCTAAAGCCTTTCCGATTCCCGATGAGGCTCCAATTAGTATAGCTTTTTTCATATTTTACTTTTGGTTTTATACGCAATGTATGAAAAAATAAAAACCGGTTATTCTATAATCGTTACGGCTTCTATTTTCTTCCCTTGCGTGTACACCAAATAAGCATTCGTTACATTTTTATTCCCTGCTTTGAGTAGCGAAGCATAACGCTGTACTTGTTTCACATATTCTTCATTCTCTTTCCCGCTCTTGAAATCCAACACCGCAACTTCTTTTGTTTGCTTATGAATTGCCACAAAGTCAGGTTTGTGAATTTCTTTTTTCTCGTCCAACAATTCAAATTCCGATAGACGAATATAATCGTCAGAAAAGTAAGGCGCAAGCGCTGCGTGATGGAGCACGAAATCAATGTCTGTTTGCAGTTGTGTGGCGGTGTTCAAATCTTCTAATGCAATTTTTTCTTTCGCTAATGCGGCATTGTTTGATGAAGCCATGAGCGAAATCAAAGCGTGCAACTTATTTCCGTAAAGTTGTTCTTCATTATACGTTTTAGCAGTTGTTGATTTGAGTTTTACAACATAGTTTGCTGCATTGCTCCGACTCAATACCAATTCTGCTCGTTTCGACAAGCTCAACACATCGCGTTTTTTTTCACCATCTTCTTGGGTCTTGTGAATTTTCGCAGTCGTATTATCACCAAATTCATACACCCCATTTTGAAATTCGGGTTTTGCTTCTAAAAACTTTTGTAGATAATAGTTGCTTTGCGTGATTTTGTTTCCGACTTTACTTGGCTCAAACAATAGATACAATCGCTCCGAAGCGCGAGTAGTCGCTACATACAGCAAGTTTATAGTGTCTGATTTTGATTTCTGTTGTTCCTCTTGATACAAACGCGCATAAGGGGTTTTCTCCATTGTTTCTTCCACACTCAATAGAATCGGGCTGACCTCCATTTCAGGCACATCTTCCACCCAAACATTTTTCAAAGTCGGCTTTATTGTCCAATCCACATCGGGTATTATCACTATCGGAAATTCCAGCCCTTTAGATTTGTGAATCGTCATAATTTTCACGGCATTTGCAGATGAGTTTTGCGAAATGCTTTTTTTCGTTTTCACTTCGTCCCACCAACTTAAAAAGTCCGCAAGCGTATTTTGCAATTGCTGTTGTTCTGAAACCAAATCCAAGAAGGAACTCACAAAAACGCTTTCTTCATTGAGATTAAACAATCGTATTCCTGCCACACAAATTTCAAACAAACTTTGTTGTTTCAACTCCTCGGAATTGAACGAAAAGATTTTGTCAAATTCATAAAACGGAGCGCGTAAAACTTCTTTTTGTGCATCAAAGGTTTTTTCGTCTGCAAATCCTCGCTGATAAAGCAGTTCATAACGATAGAGTTTATCGTTTCTGTCGCTCAAATACTGCAAAAGCGCGAGCAGCAAACTCACTTCTTTGGATTGTATATAGAGCAAGCTTTCGCCTGTTTCCACCGCATAGCCGCGATGAATCAGCAGTTCTGCGAGTTCCGCTCCGCGCACATTTCCACGCACCAAAATTGCCACATCGCTTGGTTCATAGCCAAATGTTTTTACCTGCTCAATGATTTCTAAAACGCGGTTGTTTTTTATCGCTTTCGTATCGGTTTCATCATCGAGCAACACATTCGCTGCCACTACAGGTTCTTCATTTTTGATTTTTGATTTTTGATTTTTAATTTCTTCTATTCTAACATATCCCCCTGTTTTTTGAGGTAAAAATTTCTGCGCGTGATTTTCGTAAATGGATTTGGAGTAGTCTTCCAAATTCCCAATATGAGCATAAAATTCATTATTGAATGTAATGATGTTTTCTCGCGAACGATAGTTCGTGTCCAGCGCTTCTATTTTAGTTTTGTAATTGTTGATTGCGGTTTCGCGGTCTCTCAGAATTTGATTGGTGTCGCTTCCGTAAATCTTCGGCAATGCCACAATTTGCTGCGCTTCCCCTCCTTTGAAACGGTAAATAGACTGCTTCGCATCGCCCACCACCAAACTATCTGCCGATTTGAATTGCGAGTTTTCTAAAAGTGGCAACAAATTGCGAAACTGCAACAGCGAAGTATCCTGAAATTCATCAATCAAAATGCTGTCGTATTTTTCGCCAATGCGCTCGTAAATAATAGGCGCATCTTGCTCACTCACAATTTTGCTGATAATCGTTTGGAATTCTCCAATAGGTAAAATGTTTTTATCGTCTTTCACTTTTTGCAACGCTCGGCTAATTGCATCCGCCACGCGCAATTGGTACATGTTTTTCGCAATCAGTTTCGCTAAATAATATTGCTTTTCGTTTGAAGCAATGTAATTCAACACTTCAGTTGTCAGCGAAAAAAGTTGATTTTTAATAACATCGATTCTGCTCGTTTTTTCAGACCCTTTCGCCCATTCATCATACGTTTTTTGCGCGTAACTATTCAACTCTAAATCTTTCCCTGAGAAAGATTTCAACTTTACATAGTAACTATAAATCCCTTTCCCTTTCTGAAAAAAATCATCAACGCTTAAATTTTGCGAAGCAATCAAATCCAAAATCTGCGAGCCAAACGCATTTATTTTTTGCTCAAACTCTGTAGTCGTTTTGCGCAGTTGTTTAC
>JAEYZB010000284.1 GCA_023428205.1 Bacteroidota bacterium
TTTCCCGTCCCAATCCCCAAAAAGTCGCAAAAAAACACGGAAAGCCCCGCAGTAACTTTTATTTCCACCGCTTTTTATACATTTGGAAAATAAAATTCATCAGCTATGATATCAATACCCATTATTCTTATTGCGCTAGTCGTATTTATCATTTTCAGCGGCTTAGTGACCGTGACACAAGGCACTATCGGAGTAGTGACCATGTTTGGAAAATACAGACGCATTCTTCCGCCCGGACTGAACTTTAAAATTCCGATTGTTGAAACCATCTACAAGCGCGTAAGCTATCAAAACCGTTCGGTGGAGTTGGAGTTTCAGGCGGTGAGCGTTGACCAGGCGAATGTGTATTTCAAAGCAATGTTGTTGTATTCTGTGCTTGACCAAGCGGAAGAAACCATCAAAAATGTGGCTTTCAAATTTTTAAGCGACCGCGATTTTATGCAAGCCTTAGTTCGAACGATTGAAGGAAATATCCGCGCATTTGTGGCCACCAAAAGACAAGCCGAAATTCTCACGTTGCGCAAGGAAATTGTAGAGTTTGTGAAAGACCAAATCGACCAAACGCTCGAAACATGGGGCTACCATTTGCAAGATTTGCAGATAAATGATATTACGTTTGACCAAGTGATTTTAGAAAGTATGAGCCGCGTGGTGGCGAGTAACAACTTGAAAGCCGCTGCCGAAAACGAAGGACAAGCGTTGCTGATTACGAAAACGAAAAGTGCCGAAGCAGAAGGAAACGCCATTAAAATTTCTGCCGAAGCGGAAAAAATTGCCGCACAGTTGCGCGGACAGGGAGTGGCGCTCTTCCGCGAAGAGGTGGCAAAAGGAATGAGCCAAGCGGCTGACCAAATGCGCCAGGCAGATTTAGATATCAGCGTGATTTTGTTCAGTATGTGGACGGAAGCGATTAAAAACTTTGCAGAAGTGAGCGAAGGCAACGTGATTTTCTTGGACGGCAGCAATGACAGTATGCAAAACACCTTGAAACAATTCATGGCAATGAATAAGTTGCAGGAAAATTCAGGATCCAAATAGTCGCAAAAAACGACAAAGAAGAACTTACTGCGTAGGCTCAAAACCTGTTTTGTCGGGCGGCTGCGTTGTCTCATTTATCCCTTTTTCACAAATGGCTTCTTCGGAAGTAAGACGTGCATGCATAAAGTAGAGGAAATCTGAAAATTTTCTTCACCAAGGGTTAGTGTAGGAGTGTTTTTTTTCTAAGTTTGCACCGCATTTCAAAAAAGACGGTAGCAATGGCTTATTTCAAACATATAATTTTCTCGGTTTTATTGGTGTTTTCAGCTATGGTTTCGTTCGCAAACGAACCCGAAACGGCTGTTCACGAAGAGGTTGTAACGACAGAAGTCGCGGAAGCCGAACAGGTGGAAGAAAAATACAACCCCACTCCAACCGTTTTGGCACACGTTCAAGATGCACACAACTTTGAAGTTTTCGGTGTTGCACACATCAATTTGCCGTGCATCGTTTACAATGAAACAGATGGGTTGCAATTTTTCATGTACAACAGCCACGAACCGATGGGCGCTTATGTTGGCGACCACCACGGAGGACTGACACGCACAGACGGAGCTTCTTTCTTAGACTTTTCGATTACGAAAAACGTATTCACGATGTTGCTGGGCGCACTTATCTTAATTGTGGTTTTGATTTCTGTGGCAAATGCCTACAAAACCAACAAGGGCGCACCGAAAGGCACACAATCTTTATTGGAGCCGGTGTTTGTATTTTTGCGTGATGATGTGGCGAAAGCGAATATCGGACCGAAATACGAAAAATTCTTGCCGTACGTTTACACGATTTTCTTCTTCGTTCTAATCAATAATATTTTAGGCTTGATTCCGGTATTCCCGGGTGGCGCGAACGTAACCGGAAACATCGCTATTACGATGGTTTTGGCATTGATTGCTTTTGTGGTGATAAACATAAGCGGAAACAAAGATTACTGGGCGCACATCTTTAATCCTGATGTACCGTTTTTAGTGAAATTCATTTTGGTTCCGGTAGAGTTTTTGGGTATTTTCATCAAACCGATTGCCTTGATGATTCGTTTGTTCGCCAATATTTTTGCGGGACACGTTATTGTATTGAGTTTGATTAGTTTGATTTTCGTTTTCGGAAATGCGGGAAAAAGTGTTGGCGGCTCGGTAGCGGGCGCAGCTATCGCGGTTCCATTTACATTGTTCATTAGTGTGATTGAGGTGTTGGTAGCGTTCATTCAGGCGTATATTTTTGCGAACCTGACGAGCGTTTTCATCGGTTTGGCGGTGGCGGAACACGCACACCACGGAGAAGAGGCGCATCACTAAAATTGTTGGGAAGCACAATTCAAAAGTTTCCACATAAACAAGGTTCTTATTATTTAATCATAAAACAACAAAAGGCATGTTATTAGAAGTAGCAATCCCAGGAGTAGCGGCAATTGGCGCAGGTTTGGCAGCAATCGGAGCCGGTTTAGGTATCGGTAAAATCGGTAGCAGCGCAGCTGAAGCAATTGCTCGTCAGCCGGAAGCGGCAGGCGAAATTCGCGGTGCGATGATTTTGACAGCAGCATTCATTGAGGGTGTTGCGTTGTTCGCAGTTATCGTTGCATTATTGAAATAATGCACTCAAAATAGTGTTCCAATGGGATTGCCAACGGGACACTATTTTCATCAAAAAAACTAATCGTAAATAGATAAAAGAATATGAACTTATTATTGACAGTATTACTCAGTGAAGGAGCATCCAATCCATTCAGCTTAATCACACCAAATCCGGGATTGGCTATTTGGGCATTTATCATCTTCACTTTATTGATTGTGATTTTGGGCAAGTTTGCTTTCAAACCAATTGCAACCGCTTTGAAAGAACGTGAACAATCTATTGAAGCGTCTTTGGCACAAGCAGAAAAAGCGCGTTTGGAAATGGCTACATTAACTGCGAAAAATCAAGAATTATTGGACTCAGCCAAAGAAGAACGTGCAAAAATTTTGGCAGAGGCTCGCGAAATTGCAGAGAAGTTGAAAGTAGAACTTCTGGAAAAAGCAAAAGCAGAAGCAACAAAAACCGTAGCAGACGCTAAAATCGCCATTGACGTGGAGAAAAAAGCCGCTATTGCAGAGGTGAAAAACACAGCAGGGGCGATAGCTTTGGAAGTAGCAGAAAAACTGTTGCGCAAAAACTTGTCGGGCGATGCAGCTCAAAAAGAGTTGGCAGACGCTTTGGTGAAAGAAACTCAATTAAACTAATCGCTTAAACTGAAATAAATGTCATCATTCCGTTTAGCATCGCGTTACGCAAAATCATTGTTGCAATTGGCGCAAGAAAAAGGGCAATTGGAAGCCGTGAAAAGCGATATTGAATTATTGAATTCCGCTTTTTCGGGAAGCCGAGAACTGCGCACAATGCTGAAAAGTCCAGTTATTCCTACCGACAAAAAGCAAATAGTTTTGACAAAAATATTTGGCGGAAAACTGAGCGAAATCACCACGAGATTTGTTACGCTTTTGACAAGCAAAGGACGTGAACAATTTTTAGGCGAAGTGGCTGATGCATTCATCGCGCAATACAATGTGTTGAACAAAATCACGAAGGTGAAAATTGTTACCGCTACCGAAACGGATAAAACCGCTTTAGATAAAATCGTGGACGGCTTGAAAAAGAAAGAAAAACTTTCGGAAGTAGAATTGGAACATGCTGTTGACGCCTCCTTGATTGGCGGCTTCGTGATTACCTATGGCGATAAACAAATTGACACCTCCGTAAAAGCATCACTCGCGAAACTGAAAACTGTTGTCGCGGATGATTCATACATCAAGAAAATAAAATAAAGTCCCTTAAAAAAACGAGGAGCTTTCCCTCAAATTGTCGAAAAAAACGAACAGGTTCCCGCTTTTGCGGGAATTTTTTTGTCCTTTTTTCGCAGAAAAATAGCCACGACAATCTGCGGGGAAAAATAATTTCTACATTCGCGTTATGATTAAGCTAACGGAATGTCCGCGCGATGGGATGCAAGGAATAAAACACTTTATTCCGACTGATGCAAAGGTCAATTATCTGAACAAACTCCTCAAAGTTGGATTTTACGCGCTAGATTTCGGTTCGTTTGTTTCGCCTGAAGCCATTCCGCAAATGGCAGATACGGCACAAATTGTTGACAGACTCGAAATGGCCGACACGAAAACAAAACTCATCAGTATTGTAGCAAACGAGCGCGGAGCCAACGATGCCTTGCGGTTTTCACAAATCCATTATCTCGGATTTCCTTTTTCGATTTCCGAAACGTTTCAAAAACGCAACACCAATTCCACGATTGAACAGTCACTTACTCGCGTAGAAAAAATTCAATCGCTTTGTGTGAATCATCAACGCGAACTCATCGTCTATATTTCAATGGGTTTCGGCAATAAATATGGCGATCCGTATTCACCGGAAATTGCGGAATACTGGGTGGAAAAACTACAACAACTCGGCATCAAAACCTTTATGCTTTCCGATACCGTAGGGGTAGCAAAACCGGAAATCATTACGAATTTATTTAGCTCTCTTATTCCAAAATATCCGAACTTGGAAATTGGAGCACACTTGCATACTGCCCCGCACAATTGGAAAGAAAAAGTGGAAGCCGCATATAATGCGGGTTGCAATCGTTTCGACTCTGTAATTCGTGGCTATGGCGGCTGCCCTATGGCAGAAGACGACTTAATCGGCAATATGCCGACCGAAAATTTACTGAACTATTTTAACCCGGCTACGGATTTTGGGACTGACTTTTCGCTTACCGCATTTGAGGCAGCCTTACGGGACAGCAGTTTGGTGTTTTAAAATAGCCACCTTGCATATAACGCTTTCGCTATTGCTCTAATTCCTCCAATTTTTTTATCGCCCGAGATTTATAGGTGCCGGAGGAAATCGAAAGAGAACGAAGTATATCCACAGCATCGTCTTTCTTCCCGCTTTTAAGCAAAATATTGGCTTTGTACCATTTGGAACCCTCCACATACGCGCCTTCTTTCAGTAAGTGGTCAAATTGAATTTCCGCCTTAGCTGTAACACCATTTATATATGCACTTACTGCTCCAAAATACTGTGCATCTGGATTATTGGGTGTTTTTTTCAGAATATTGTTGAATTGCGTTTCTGCTTTTGCGTAATCTCCATTATTAAACGCCACCATGGCTTCGTCCGCCTCGCTTGCCGGAGTCTCTTTACTTTCTTTATCGGTTGCGGTTGGGCGAAGAGAGGAAGTCGTTTTCGGCACAGGCGTTGCTGCTGCAGAAGCATTCTCCGTACAATCTACTGAATTATTTTGAGTTAAAAAAACGCGAGGAGACGCCACAGGAATAACCGTATCTGTTTCCGCAACAAGGG
>JAEYZB010000302.1 GCA_023428205.1 Bacteroidota bacterium
ATTTGATTATTTGGTTTGCAGTAGTGGCTGCCATTACATCCATTTGGCTGACCTACGAATCGCAACAATTCGGTGTACGCTTTTTAGACGAATTTTTACATTCTCAAATTCACTTATATGCCGAAGATTCGGGTCGCAACGGCTCGTTGTTGTACCATCCGGCTGTGTTGCTGATAGGTTGTTTTCCGTCAAGTATTTTGCTGTGGGCGGCATTATATAAAAACACGGAAGACACCGCGCATCAATCGTTGCTGAAACGTTGGATGTTTGCGCTTCTGTTGGTGACGTTGATTCTTTTCAGCATTGTGAAAATGAAAATTGTGCACTATTCATCGCTCGCTTATTTGCCGATTACGTTCTTAGCGGCTTACTATTTGCATAAAGTGTACGAGGGTCGAAAAAAATGGCACGCTTGGTTGAGTGCCGCTTTTTTGGTGTTGGGAATAGAGTGGGCTGCGGTGGCGTTCATTGCCATTTATGTATCTGCTTTCGGGAAATTGGAATGGATTCTTCCGTATGTAAAAGACGAGTATTGGGTGGC
Organism: Bacteroidota bacterium; assembly: GCA_023428205.1. GTDB lineage: Bacteria > Bacteroidota > Bacteroidia > Chitinophagales > LD1 > CALAYL01. Next base: position 542 of record JAEYZB010000302.1, read on the forward strand.
GGCATTGAAAAGCGCGAATATTACGGCCAATGCGGCTGAATTGGTCGTTCCGATTCTGTTTGTTGTGTTGCTGATAATTTCGGTTGTGTTATTTCACTTGCGAAAAAATGCGGTGGCAATCGGAACGTTATTTGTTGCTTGTGCATTTTTTGTAGCGACCATGACCTACTTGTTTATGCCTCGTGCAGAGCGCATTTCCCAACATGCAATGATCGATTTCTTGCAAAGAACCGCTATAGAGAAACCGAATTATGAAGTGCGTGGATTTAAAAGTTATGCGCATTATTTTTATGGAAAAGCGCAACCGAATAACGCTTCATCCATCACTTATGTAATTTCAAAAGTGAATCTTATTTCCCAAATTGATACAACGGATTTGAATCCTTTGTACGAGAAAAATGGTTTTGTATTTTTCCAAAAAAGGAAAAACTAAAAGCTAAAAGTGAAAATAGCGCGCGTGTAAGCTCGCTATTCGTTTTTTAAATTTATACAGAAGGTGTAATGAACAGGGAGTTGATAGACTTGTGTTCATGAGCGTTTCGGATACTGGTAGCAAACACTTCGGCAATAGAAAGTTGTTTTATTTTCGGGCTTTGCTGTTTGAGCGGGAGCGTATCTGTCACGATGAGTTCTGCCAGTTTTGATTTTTCGATATTTTCATAAGCCTTGCCAGAAAGTACAGGATGTGTAATCATTGCGCGCACAGAAGCCGGGCCTTTTTCCAACAATAAATCTGCCGCATTGCAAAGCGTGCCACCGGTGTCAATCATATCATCTACAATTATGACATTTTTTCCTTCTACGTTGCCAATCAAGGTCATTTCAGCAATTTCGTTGGCTTTTTTGCGGTATTTGTCGCAAATCACCATATCTGCATTGAAGTATTGCGCATAAATTCGAGCGCGTTTCACGCTGCCGACATCCGGTGAAGCAAAGCACAAATTCGTCCAGTTTTGTTTTTCTACGAATGGGATGAAAACAGCTGAACTGTTTAAGTGGTCAACCGGAATGTCGAAAAATCCTTGAATTTGTCCTGCGTGTAAATCCATTGTCATTACACGGTTTACGCCAGCGGCCGTCAATAAATTGGCTACCAGTTTTGCGGCAATTGCTACGCGAGGACGGTCTTTACGATCTTGTCGGGCATAACCAAAATAAGGAATCACAGCGGTGATGTAGTCTGCCGATGCACGTTTTGCGGCATCTACAATCATCAATAATTCTAATAGATTATCCGCAGGAGCATTGGTATTCTGAATCACAAATACATACGAACCACGTACCGATTCTTGGATTTCCGGTTGCATTTCGCCATCGCTGAAACGCAATAGTTTCATTTTGGCTAAATCTTCGCCATAATGCTTGGCTACTTCTTCCGCTAAATATAGAGAGTTGCTGCCCGCGAATAATTTCACATCGGTGGTAGTCATAAGAATTATTTTATAGCTGTTGTAAAAGGAACGCGCAAATATAAAGTGAAGTTATGACAATAGTAAGGCTGTGGAAAAGAAGTGAGAAACTAACGGTAGAGTTATGAATGGCCTCCAATTTTTCACTGTTAGTTTTTAACTCTTAGTTTGGCAAATGGGTCAAAAAAACGAGCACGTTTACGCTATCCAACTTCTAAAATAACTCGGATCTTCAATTGCTAAGGCTTCTTCGCAAACAAACAATGGTTTAAATGTATCCACCATTACCGCTAACTCGTGAGTGGCGTCTTTGCCAATGGATTTTTCTACCGTACTCGGATGCGGACCGTGTGGAATGCCAATCGGGTGCAACGTTATCATGCCGCGTTCTACGTGCTTGCGGCTCATAAAGTCGCCATCAACATAATACAACACTTCGTCTGAGTCCACATTGCTGTGGTGATAAGGTGCAGGAATCGAAAGCGGGTGATAGTCATACTTACGGGGAACGAAACTGCATATCACAAAGTTGTGCGCCTCAAAAGTCTGATGCACCGGAGGCGGTTGGTGGACACGCCCTGTAATCGGTTCAAAGTTGTGAATAGAAAAAATATATGGATAAACAGTGCCGTCCCAACCAATCGCATCGAACGGATGGTATTGATAGTGATATGGAAAAAGTTGGTCATACTTTTTAATTAGCACCTTGAAATCGCCTTTTTCGTCAATTGTTTTGAGGTTTTCCGGTTGACGAATGACGCGTTCGCAGAAAGGTGAATGTTCCAAAAGTTGCCCGTGTTTGTTGGTATAACGCTTCGGATATTCAATTGGTGAAAACGATTCTACAATAAACAAGCGATTGTTTTCTGTTTCAAATTCTATTTGGTAAATCGTCCCGCGCGGAATCACCACATAATCGCCATATTCAAATACCAATTCTCCGAAAAGTGTTTTCACTTTTCCCATTCCTTCGTGAATGAAC
>JAEYZB010000309.1 GCA_023428205.1 Bacteroidota bacterium
GTCGGTGGAGGAATGGCGGGCGTTTCGGCAGCGCACAGTATTTTTTCGATAGATTCTAATGCTTCCATTACTCTTTTTGAAAAGGAAAGTGCAATGGGCGGTAATGCAAAAAGCGTTACGCTGAAAAACAGCCGACAAGAAGAGGTGCTGGTCGATGCAGGACCCCAGTATTTTACCGAAGGTCCTTGGGACGAATACATTCGCTTTTTAAAAACATACAACGTTTACAATACGAACGAAACTTCTGAGTTCACAGGCTCTATCCGCATCGACAGCAAAGGCACTGAACGACCTCGTTTAATTACACCACTTAAAGGTTCATTCAGGGGCGAGAAGCTAAGTCAGTTGATAAAGTTTAAGCGCTTTTTTGATGAATCGTTTTATGTGTTTCAAAATCCTAAAAGTGTTTATCCGCCACATATCGGAGATTGGGTAAACAGTCTTTCATTTGACACGACTTTTAAAGAACAAATCATCTTTCCTTTTTTGGCGGCATCACTCGGAACAGATATCAGTAATATTAAGAAAACAGCTACTTGCGAAATCATACGGCTTTTTGCATTCCGAAAACCATCGAGTAAAAACTCGTTTAAAGTGATGCACAAAGGAATGGGTACATTGATTCAGCAAATCGGCACTGCACTTCAGGCGAAAGGGATTCAGGTAAAAACAAACGCAGCCGTAAAACAAGTGTCGCGCATGAATGAAAACTATGTCTTGACCTATCAAAATGGTGGTGAACTGGAACAAGAAACGTTTGATTTTGTTGTGTTGGCTGTACATGCTGATCAAGCGTATAAATTGCTGAAAGGCAATACATACTTTGATACGATTAGTCCAATTTTGAAAGAGTTCGGCTATTTTCAGGCGCGGATTGTTTTGCACCGCGACTCAAGCCTTGTGAATACCGCTCGCCCCGCATTTCTGAATATCACGACTTCTGCGGATAATCAAATTATCGCCAGCACCATGAACTTGAGCATGATTGACGCGCGCTACAACGGCATTTATAAAAGTTGGCTCACGAAAGAACTATGCGATAAAGTAAAAGCGAACGGAAGCTTTTTGCACGAAGAAGTTTTTTATCACCCGCTGATTACGCCAGAATTTAATACTTCTCTGTTTAAACTTAATGATGCAGTCGAAAAAGTTTCAGGGCTATCCCTTTGCGGAGGGTGGACGCAGGGTTTAGAAACACAGGAAACGGCTGTTCATTCAGGGCAAGTAATTGTGGAGAAATACCGCAAGTTTCAAACGCTGTTTTTTTTATAGTGAAATGGTATAAAAAAACGAGCAGGATTATGCCTCTTTGGTTTTGTAATGGCTCGGCTTTACGCCTGTGAATTTTTTGAAAGCAGAGTAGAATGACGTTTTGCTGTTAAAACCTGCTTGTGTAGCGATATGCTCAATCGTAAACTGTCGATTCATCTCTTCATCAGCCAACATTTCTTTCGCGACTTCTACCCGATAACTATTTACAAAATCAAAAAAGTGCATGTTGCTGCAAGAGTTGATGCTGATAGAAATTTGGTACGCAGGAATGCCGATTTTTTCAGATACGTCTGAGAGTTTCAAATTGGAATTCAGATACGGCTTTTCTGTTTCAAAAAAGGCTCTGACACGGGAATATAACGCAAGTGTTTCGGGGCTTATTTCATCGTTTTTTGTTCCAGAAGCTATGGTTTTCTGACTCAAAAGTTCCAAAACGGTTTCTTGTGGTGATGCTTCTTCCACGGCCGCTTTTATGCTATCTTCCTGTCGGGAATATTTTTACATACACGCGAACATCACCACCATTTCAAACAGCATGAAAACAAGCGGGAGAATGGAAAAGAAATTGAAGTGAGGAAACAGTCCATAGTTTCTGAGAAGGAATAAAGAGTATATCGATAGTATCGGGAATTGTCCGAACAAAAAATAGCGTGCGGGACGATGCCCATTGCGCATAGACATCATGGTGCAATACAGCACAAATCCTATCGCAAAAGAGCAGGTTGCGTAAAAAGTATTTATGATGTAATATTTATACGCATCTAATTGGACGACAAAAAAATTGGAAAAAATCAAAAGCGCTAATAGTATAAACAATGCTTTGTAGGTATTTATGGCAAACTTGTTTTCCGTAACTTTTATTGCGAGCATGTAATAGGAATACAATAACCATGAAATAAACATAAGGGTTAATAAAAAGAATCGCAATTGATTTGTCACCCAGGCCAACAAATCGGGTAGGAACAAATGAAAGAAGCCTAAGTTGAACCCTTGAAACACAGAACTGAAAAAAACGAATCCGCTGTAAAACAGAAAGAGTCTTTTTCTTTGCTTGTAATAATTGAAAAGACCGTAAAAAAGGATTAGCGAAGAAACGCCAATGTAAAGGTAAAACAGCGCTATTGATTTGTGGATATCCCACAAAAAGTCACTCAAAGGCTGAAAACAAATGTTGGTGCGAAGCGATGCTCCCGATTCTTTAAACCGGAGATACACGGTCTGTTCTACCGGCAGAGGAGTCACTTCAAGAAAATATTTTCCTATGGAAAGACCCTGATTTTTTTGCGGGCGCAATAATCCGACTGATTTTGCTTCAATCAGGCTGTCGTTTTGCATCAGAAAAAAATCCACTTCATATATCGTTGGCTGCTGAACGGCTATACAGTAGGGTTGTTTTTGAAAATAATCTTTCACCGGAATTTTCAACCAATGAGCGGAAGTAGAATAACCGAAGTTAAAATCGTTTACACTTACAAAGTCAGCTTTTGCTACAATATCTTTGATGGTCATTTTGTGGCTACGGTCTTCATAAGCCAAAACACTGTCCGGTTCAATTTTTTCGGCTCTTAGCAAGTGATAGCCGGATAGTAAAAACAGAAAAATAAAGACTATGCGTTTCATTTTGGTTATAAGGATGTCAGCGCGCAAGATAGTTTTTTGCTTTAATCCTGCTCGTTTTTTTGCACCACTTCTGTCTCGGAAACAACAATGATGCGGATGACATTCATTTGATAAATGGGTAAAAAAACGAGCAGGATTGACCCATTCCCGGAAACGGATTCCTTTTCCAATTTTCATTTTCTTTCCTACTTTCGTTGGGTAAATGTCGCGCAAATGAACCGAAGAGTGCTAAACGATGATAAGTTGGAACAGGAATTTCAGGAACAGGGTTATGTGCAAATTCCATTTATTTCCCCCGAAGAAGTAGAAATTTTAAAACAAAAGTTTTTTGAACTGCTGCCGAAAAGTGGCGGAAACATTACCGTGGCAGACTTGGAAATTCCGAGCCACGAAATCTCTTACGATTTTACGTTTATCGATAAAAATATTGAATTTAAGCAAGCGGTGTATGATGTAATTACGACCTATTTCCAACCGCATGTAGAAAAATGGCTGGCACATTACCGCCCGATAATTGCGAATTACATTCGTAAAAAAACGGCTACAGGCGAAGTTCCCTTGCATCAAAATTGGGCGTTTGTAAACGAACGAAAATGCACTTCGGTTTCTATTTGGTGTCCGCTCGTGGATAGCAATGAAGAAAACGGAACGTTGCAGGT
>JAEYZB010000009.1 GCA_023428205.1 Bacteroidota bacterium
ATCACAGCATTATCAAAAACGACAACACCGATCCTTTGGAATATCGCGTGAAACCGTTTGATGTGGAACATTCCATGTTGGTGCGCAGAATGACGGTTGACCTGAACGGAAACTCCGGAACGATGCCGCTTGACTATTCTGTTGATTCTACCAGCGATTGGAATGAGAAGAAAAATGAACATATTGAAAATATAAAAACGTGGATTCGGGAGGGCGCGAAAGACATTTCGGGCAATGTCGCCAATCCGACAAATCGTGTACCGCAAATAAACGGAATGATCATTACTCCGCAGGGAAGTTCTACTCCTTTCCCGCGCGATATTTCGGGTGTGGTGCAAATTCCGTCAGGCGTTTCGGCAATAGATATTTATCTTTCGTTTAGCGATGCAGAAACTGCCGCTGGTCAATTGAATATTCTTACTGCACAGTTTTCCCTTTCGCGCGATGATTATTCGGTGGCGGATACGCTCCAAGCAACTACCACGTCTCCGATTATGGCGGCAGGCTATGGCGGTTCGCAAGTTTCTTATGCGCATAAAATCAGCGTTCCGAGTGTGTCGGCTTATTGGCAAGGAGGCACTTCGCATTTCTTTTCAGCCAAAGTGAGTGATGGTACAAATACGGTTTCGTTGCCGGGGCTTTATGCGCTGGATATTTTTAAAACTTATTATTCGTTCAAATTATTGTAATGGTGATTCAGAAAGGTACAATCTTGCTCGTTTTTTTCACCCTTTTGCTTTCGGCTTGTAAAGATGACGAACCGATTTTCAGCACTACCCCTGAAATTGAATTGGTGAGTGTGCAGCCGGAAGATGTAAAGCAATTTGTGGATACGTTTTCTATCACTATTCGCTACAAAGATGGCGATGGCGATTTGGGTTTTATCGAATCGGATTCTTCTTCACTCTATATTTTAGACCAACGTTTGGAGGCCTACGACCACTATTATGTGGCACCATTAGCACCGCCCGATGAAGAAATTCCGATTCAGGGAACGCTGAATATTCCTGTCGGGAAATTGTTTTTGTTCGGAGTAAATCCAACGGAAACTACGCGCTTCAAAATTAAACTTCGCGACCGTGCAGGCAACTGGAGTAACGAAATAGAAACCGGTACGGTAACAATCAGAGAGTAATTCTTCTTCGTTTTTTTCGACCATTTTGGCTTATAGCTTTCCTAAAATTTCCGTGACGCTGCTGCGGATATTTTGAGAGATGTCATCCGTAGGTAAATCGTTTGCGTCTGTGCCGAACGGGTCTTCGATTTCTTCGGCAATCAGCTCTAAACTCGCCAATACATAAAATACAAATACGACTATTGGTACAATAAAATATCCGGTCGAGTACACATAGCCCCATGGTAGTGTGATAATGTAGAAGAAGATGAATTTTTTGATAAATGAACTGTAAGAAAACGGAATTGGCGTGTTTTTGATGCGCTCGCAGCCTCCACAGATTTCGGAGAATTGCTGTACTTCGGTTGAAAGAGTCAGTAGCTGTTCGTTTTTTACAACACCTGAGTTATACAGTCGGTTGATTCGCTCGTATATCATTCTTGCTATGCGGTTGGGAACATGGTGTGTGTCGTTTAAACTTCCGTGTAGCAATTGCTGTTCAGTGAATTCATCATAGATAGTTTTCTTACGTAAATGATTTTTCAGTGCAAAAGCATAATTAGGAATCATGTGTGCAAAAAAGTGGCGCTCTTGCTCGTGCATGGCATCTAAAACGGGATGTAGCTTTATGGCCAGATAGCGTGATGAATTAACTAAAGCTCCCCAAAGTTTTCTGCCTTCCCACCAGCGTTCATAAGCGGTGTTGGTTCGAAATACCAGCAACATAGAAATGACAAAGCCCAACATAGATTGAAGGATAGATACATTGTTTAGTTTGTCTCCTTTCCCCACGCGAATCCATTCGGTTTCCAACCACACCACCGATGCGGAATAAACAGCAATAGCGACTATTGCGGGGAATAATTTTTTGACGGTATCGGCTTTGTGAAAGTGGAGAATAAAGGAAAGCCAGTCTTTAGGGTCGTATATTACCATGCGGCCAAAATAAACAAAGGAATTTATTTTTTATGGTTCAAAATTTGGGTCGGCTACGCTGCGTTTGGATTTTATCCGATTGTAAATGGTGGAAATCGGATTGTAAAACTTGGCTTTTTCTTTGTGTTTGTAGGTTGGGGCATCAATGCCCGGAACGAGAATATTTTTCGGTACTCCACTGCCTTTCACAAAGGCTTCTTCAAATTCGCGCTTGGAGGCATACGGATAAATCGTAACTTCTTTCAGTTTGTAAAAATCGCGCATCAGCGTAACATTGAGTGAATAGCGCATGGAATCGGGAATCTCTGCTACTTCCACATCTTTATAGATATAATTCAGCGATGAAAAGCGTAGCGTGTCGCTCGGGTAAACGTAGATTTGAAAATTACCGTCCTCGTCCGCTACCAATCCTTTTTTGCGGGCTTTGATAACGATAGAGGCATTTGGTAAAGAAGAGTGTGTTTGCAGGTCGGTAATCTTTCCTTTCAGCAAAATTTTCCCTTCGGTATATTCGAAATTTAGTTGTGCAACACAACGCTCATGGATGCCTACGAGCAGAAAAAGGGAAAGCAGAAAACCGTATTTTTTCATTTTGTGTGGCGAAAGTAATGAAACAAAAGAGGATGTGTTCGTAATTTTTCATAACACGGAGCAGGGAAATGGTGCGAAAAAACGAGCACGTTTCTACTTATTACATTATCCTTCTCTTTTACAATTAAATTCTACCACATGCTGGGCTCTTCTTTCAGCTCGTTGATACTTTGTTCTTTTTCTTTTTTGAAAATGCGATCCACATCATTGGCTTTGTACACCGAGGCAGCCGGAATATTCAGCTCATGCGCAATCGCTTTGGCGGTCGTGGAATAGTGTAGGTTTTCTTTTTTGCCGAATAGCGAACCTTTGGCGTAAGTGGTTTGCGAGATATAGTCAATTACGTTTGTATCGCCCACTTTTTTGAAAGCCATTTTTACGTTTACGTTCAGCGAATCCATTTTTGCTACCAAATAGAAACGTTTGCTCTTGATGTTGTGTATGTGAATTTCTATCATGCGGATAGCTTTGGTGTCGTGCGCGATATAGACTTTGCCGTTTATGCGAGCGAATTTGCTTTGTTCATCAGGTTTTCGTGTGAAGCCGATTACGTCCAAATCCTCCCCGTTAAACGTTGTTTTACTTAAAAAACGATAGTCGTTTTTTGCCAACTGTTTTTCAGTTAAACCTTTTTCCAGCAGCACTGCGTCTAGCAAATCCGTTGGTTTCATTTGCGCGGTCATTTCGTTTTTCTTGTCGTAAATTTCGTGTTTGTTCACCTTCCAGCCCGCTTGCATTTTTGTGCCTGCGTAAGTTGCCATATAAAGGTTCAAATCGAAATAGTAGTAGTGCGATTTGTGTCCGCTACGCTTGCTGAAATCTTTAAAAATAAAGCGCGTGTTGGAATAGTTTGTC
>JAEYZB010000014.1 GCA_023428205.1 Bacteroidota bacterium
CGGAGTCTATGTAGAAGCCGTTGCAGGCCTTCCGCAAATTACGATTCAATACAACCGAGCAACCATTGCACAATACGGCTTAAATATCAGCGATATTAATCGCGTTGTAAATACGGCTTTTGCTGGCGAAGTCAGCGGAACAGTTTACGAGGGCGAAAAACATTTTGACTTGGTTGTTCGTTTGAAAAATGAAAAACGCAAAGATTTATCGGATGTTCAAAACCTTTTAATCCCAACACCACAAGGCACACAAATTCCGCTCAACGCAGTAGCCAAAGTAGAAATTGTTGAAGGACCTAATCAAATTCAGCGGGAAAATTCACAACGCAGAATTATCGTTGGCTTCAATGTTCGTGGACGAGACATACAAAGTATGGTGCAGGAATTACAAGAAAAACAAGAAGCGCAAATCAAATTGCCTTTGGGTTATCATATCACTTATGGCGGTGCATTTGAAAATTTGGAAGCAGCAAAGGCAAGATTATATATTGCTGTTCCTGTTTCGTTGTGTTTAATTTTCTTGTTGCTGTATTTCGCATTCCATTCTGTAAAACAGGGATTATTGATTTATTCAGCCATTCCACTTTCCGCTATTGGAGGTATTTTGGCATTAGCCGTTCGTGGAATTTCATTCAGCATTAGCGCGGGAGTTGGTTTCATTGCGTTGTTTGGCGTTGCCGTGCTGAATGGTATTGTGTTGATTGCCGAATTTAATCGTTTGAAGGAGGAGGGCTATACCGACCTAAAACGCATTGTCATTCAAGGAACAAAAATTCGTTTACGCCCCGTATTGATGACCGCCTTTGTCGCTTCGCTTGGTTTTCTTCCAATGGCTTTGAGTACGGGCGAAGGAGCAGAAGTACAACGACCTTTGGCTACCGTTGTCATAGGAGGTTTGCTCATTGCTACCTTTTTAACGCTTTTCGTTTTACCTATCTTGTACATTGTGTTTCATCAAAAGAAATCAATCAGTAAAAAAGTAATTGCATTGCTTATTGGCTGCTCCATTTTTTCATTCCAAGAAATAAATGCACAAACTCCAATATCCTTGAAACAAGCTATTGATACCGCTTTGGCAAATAATCTTTCCGTAAAAAATGAACGATTGAAAAGTGAATATCAGCAGAAGTTAATCAAATCAGGAACAACCATTCCGAACACAACGCTTTATGGCGAATATGGACAAATCAACAGCTTCTATACGGACAAACGTTTCGGAATTTCACAAACCGTAAATTTCCCTACGGTTTATGTTCGTCAAAAAAACTTGCTGAATGAAGAGTGGAAAAGCAGCGCATTGAATATTGGCGTACAGGAAGCACAACTAAAAAAGCAGATAACACAAGTGTTTTACGCACTTATTTATTTCAGACAGAAAAAAGAATTACTGCAACACAACGACCTTATTTTTTCCGAGTTTTTAAATAAAGCGACTCTTCGTTTTAATAAAGGAGAAAGCAATATTTTAGAAAAAACAACTGCCGAAAATCAGCGCGGACAAATTTCTCTACAACTATCGCAGTTAGAGCAAGACGAGGAATTATTGCAAATGCAATTTCAATTATTACTCAATACCGCCACGGTTTTTGTCCCCGATGAAAAAGGGATAACATTTGGAAAATTTTCAGGTATTGACACGGCTTCGTTGCCTTCGCATCCTGCCATTCAATTTTTAAAACAGCAACAACAAATAGCAGAAGCCACTACAAAATTGGAACGTTCGAGACTTTTGCCCGACATCACCTTTGGCTACAACATTATGGGAATGCGTGGAATGGGCGCTAACAACAAAGATTACAACAGCGCACTACAATTTCATTCAGGGCAAATTGGCTTGGGTATTCCAATTTTTGGAGGAAGCCAAAGAGCAAAAGTAAATGCCGCAAAAACAAATGAAATCATTGCCGCAAACGAATACGAATTGATTTCCAAAAACTTTGAGAATGCTTATCGTTCCGCTTTTGCACAGTATCAAAAGTATGAAAAAACGGTGCTGTATTTTGAAACCATTGCTTTAAAAAATGCAGAAACAATTACGCGAACAGCCAACCAACAATTTTTGAATGGTGACATCAACTATTTGGAATGGGTGCTTTTACTCAATCAGTCCACCTCTATTCAAGGTGACTACATAGAAGCCCTTAAAGCCAGAAACGATGCTATTGCCGAACTTAATTATTACATCAACAAATAAAATTTGAAACAATGAAAAAGATATTTTTAATCATAAGCATTTCGCTACTCTTGTTTTCCTGTGGGAACAAAGGCAAACAAGAAGAACAAACCACTGAACCGGCAGCGGAAAATGTCGTAACACTTACTCAAGAGCAATACAAAAGCATAGGCATTGAAACGGGAAAACTGAGCAATAAAAACATCTCGTCTTTATTAAAAGTTAACGGAAAAATTGATGTACCACCGCAAAGTTTAGTCTCCATTAGCGTTCCGTTGGGCGGTTATTTGAAATCCACAAAACTATTGGCGGGAATGCACGTCAACAAAGGGGAAGTGCTGGCGATTATGGAAGACGCACAATATATTCAATTACAACAAGACTATTTAACCGCAAAAGCACAATTTACTTTACAAGAAAATGAGTACCTCCGACAAAAAGAATTGAACCAAAGCAAAGCGACTAGCGACAAAGTTTTTGAGCAAGCAAAAGCCAATTATAAAACGCAATTAATTCTAATAAAATCACTCGAAGAAAAGCTAAAACTCATTGGTTTAAATCCTGAGAAACTCACAGCCGATAACATTTCTAATAGCATCAATATTTATTCACCAATAACAGGATTTGTATCACGGGTAAATGTAAACATTGGCAAATATGTAAACCCCAGTGATGTGTTGTTTGAATTGGTAAACCCGAGCGATATCCATTTAACATTGTCGGTCTTTGAAAAAGACATTAACCAACTTTCAATCGGACAAAAGTTATTTGCATACACCAATACGAATCCACAAAAAAAATATGCTTGCGAAATCATTTTAATCAGCAGAAATTTATCTAATCAAAGTGCTGCCGAAGTGCATTGCCATTTTGAGCAATATGACAAAATATTGTTGCCCGGAATGTTTATGAATGCAGAAATCGAATTATCAGGCAACAATGCCTCCGCTTTGCCGGAAGAAGCCATTGTACGTTTCGAAAACAAACAATACGTTTTCATAGTCAAAGGCAAAAACCAATTTGAAATGCAACAAGTGCAAATAGGTAACACAGAAAATGGATTTACAGAAATCATTGTCGCAGACAATTTGACGAACCAAACATTTGTGACAAAAGGAACTTACAGCCTTTTAATGGCATTGAAAAACTCCAATGACGAATAAACGAACCGTATGACCGGAAACCTCCGCTCTCCCCTGTTTAGCGTAGCGTAACTCGTGAGTACAATAAGGAAAGATTCAAACTTGCAGTAGCGACTTCTATGTAAAAACAGAATCCTGCTCGTTTTTTCGCACCATTTCGGAAAACAAAACCTTAGTGTGCTGTCAGATGTTCCTCTCTGACAATTTTGAAGAATTAAAGACTGTCGGGTTTTCCAACCCGAGAGCTCAGGAAGCTTTTCGAAGGACTCAATGACCTCGTTTTTTCCGACCATTTCACGCTTGCGCAAAAAACGAGCGTCCTAAAAAACACTTGCTCCAACCCAAGAGTTGTCTATATTTGGCGACTCTACATCATCCCGAAGTAAGAGCACGAAAACAAAAACCCGATTAAATAAATTCATATTGGAAAATTTAGCCCTATTCATTTTATTGGCGTTGATGGCAGAAATTCTGGGAACTGTAGGAGGATTTGGCTCCTCCTTGTTTTTTGTTCCTATTGCCGGCTACTTCTTAGATTTTCATTCCGTGCTGGGC
>JAEYZB010000017.1 GCA_023428205.1 Bacteroidota bacterium
AAAATCACTCCGCGTATGCTTTCCAAAGAACTGAAAGATTTAGAAACGAATGGCATTGTAACTCGAACGGTTTACGACACCACACCTGTAACCGTAGAATATGAATTGACGAAATCAGGTAAAAAACTTAAAGATGTTTTGGACGTAATGGTAGAGTGGGGTTTGCATCACCGAAGTATTAATATCGGCAAGCGGGCGGCATAAAATAAAAAAGGCTGTTCCAATTTGAAACAGCCTTTTTTAAGTGAAAATTCAGTTTACTTTTTCCATCCTTTTAGTGTTCCCGAAATGAAATCGGCAAAACCTTTTGCATTTTCTTTTTCCGCTAATTGCAGCGCTTTTTCTGCTAAAGTCAAAGCCTCTTTATCGTTGCCTTGCTCTTTCAAAATTCGTGCTTTCAGAAATAATGCGCTGTAGCTTTCTTTCAACTTTAGCGATTGTTCCGCATAAGTCAATGCTGTTTGGTTGTCTTTAGTGGAGAAAAAATAATTCGCTGCGCTGTTATACACTTTATCTAAGTTTTCTCCTTTTTTAATCGCTTCTTCAATGTTGCGTTTTGCGCTTTCAGAAGTTTTTAGTGTAAACGGAATTTCTACGCGCAATTTTTCCCACAATACCACCAAACTTGCCGATTCATTTTTGATATTGTCAAATCCTAAAGTAAAAGTCTCGGTAAACGAGTTTTCTTTAGCGGTTGCCTTTACGCGGAACGCGTCTTTTTCTTTTGTGTAATCAGCCACACCCGCTTTGGTGTCGGTGTTGAAAATGATTTCCCACGTTCCATTTTCATTTGGAATGGCGAACAGCGAATACGTGCCCGCTTTCAATTCATTACTGCCGAAATACAGTGTTTCATCTGTGGTAATTTTGGTGCAAGCATTTGCTCCGAAGCGCCATAATTCATTATATGGAACTACGTTGCCGAATACTTTTCGGTCTTTTGCACTCGGGCGTGAATACTCCAACGAAATTTTGGCTACGCCAATTTCCTGTTTCACTTCGCCAAGTGGACTTGGTTTGGGAAGTGTCTGTGCTTCCGCGTTGAAAAATGCCGAACAAACGGCTGTCAACATTACGATTTGCTTTTTCATAACTGTTTATTTTGATGATTAAAAAATACGAATTGAAATATAATGGCGGTTATTACCACCAACGAACTTCCGATGATGTTGTAATGCAAATAGCTTAACGAAACTATGCCCGATACAGCAGCCCAATGTAGCAATAAAACCGATAACTGCCCGATAATACCCGCAATTAGAACGGCATTTGCTTTTACATTTTTACAGAAAAAGGCTACTAAGAAAATACCCAAAATAGTACCGTAAAAAAGTGACCCTAAGATGTTCACCAATTGGATTAAATTTTCAAACAAACCTGCCATCAGAGAAAAACCGATAGCGATAAAACCCCACACTACCGTAAGCCATTTGCTGGCTTTCAAATCGCGGGCTTCGTTATCATCTTTGGCAAAAAACTTTTTGTAGTAGTCAACAGTTGTAGTAGATGCCAGTGCATTAATTCCACCTGCGGTGGAGGACATTGCTGCCGCAAAAATTACAGCCAGCAACAGTCCGATAAATCCTTTCGGGAAATAATTCAAGATGAAGGTGAGAAAAACATAATCGCTGTCTTGCGATTCATAGCTTTTGTCAACGGACTGTAATTCTTGTTTGTATTGTTTACGCAATAACTCTTGTTTGTTTTGTAGTGTTTTTATCGCGCTGAAATCTGCCTTTTCATCTTCTGTCCATTGCAACAAAGCTGTTTTCTTTTGTGCATAAACGGAGTGATAGCGACTTTCAATTTCACGAAGTTTCTCGTTCTGCTGCGACTCCGTTTTATTAAACACAATCGGTGCTTCATTAAACTGAAAAGCGACAAATACCATTACACCAATCAGTAGAATAAAAAACTGCATCGGAATTTTTACCAAGCCGTTAAACATAAGTCCCAAGCGCGATTCAGTCAGTGATTTTCCACCCAGATAACGTTGTACTTGCGACTGGTCAGTTCCGAAATAGGAGATAAACAAAAACACACCTCCTGTGAAAGCGGAAAGCAAGGTGTAACGGTTCTGAATATCCAGCGAATAATCGATGATTTGCATTTTCCCCATTTTGCCGGCAATATCAACTCCTTTGAAAAAACCAACAGAATCGGGGAAGCTTTGCAACACATAATAGAATGCCGCAAACATACCCGTCATAATAATTGTCATTTGCCATTTTTGCGTGAGCGAAACGGCTTTGCTGCCGCCTGAAACGGTATAAATAATCACTAAAACCCCCACCGCGACACAAGTGATTTGTATGTTCCAACCCAGCACTGCCGAAAGAATAATGGCAGGAGCGTAAATCGTAATGCCGGTAGAAAGACCTCTTGAAAGCAGGAACAAAAACGAAGTAAAAGCGCGGACTTTCGTATCGAAACGTTCCTCTAAATATTGATATGCTGTGTACACTTTGAGTTTGTAAAAAACGGGTAGCATAAACACGGAAATAAAAATCATTGCCAGTGGCAATCCGAGATAAAATTGTACAAAACCCATGCCGCTTTCGTAAGCCTGTCCGGGTGTGGAAAGAAAGGTAATAGCGCTTGCCTGAGTTGCCATTACTGAAAGCCCGATAGTGAGC
>JAEYZB010000021.1 GCA_023428205.1 Bacteroidota bacterium
AATTCGACCAATTGACGGCTGCAGTGATTGCTCCGTCCAGTTATTTGATGCAAGGGCAAAAGTACACGGCTCAAATTTTCGTAGCGGCTTCAAGTAAAGATCAAGATCCGGAAGTGTTTATCGGAGGAATTCCTGCTGGAGCGAGAAAAACAGAATTTGGATATGAGCCGATTGAAAGTAAAGAAGGTAATGTATCCGGTTCTCCGCTTCCTGTAAAAGACGGGAAGGCTATTTTTGAAGCGGCAGCAACTGCCGTAGGTGAGAAAAAATATCGTGGAGTTATTCGCGTGAAAAATCCAAATGGAGATGGGTTTAAATTATATCCTTTTGAATCATCTTACCAAGTAGGAGCAAAATCAATTGTGGTTTCTCCAACCCAGATGAATGTGTTGTACATTGGAGTTGATAATCCGATGAAAATTTCAGCAGCAGGGGTTCAATCACAAGACGTTTCTGCTTCTATTTCGGCTGGTTCTTTGACTAAAGGAGCAAACGGAGAATTTATCGCTAAAGTGACTACGGTAGGAAAGGTTACTATTAACGTTAGTGCCAAAATTGACGGAAAAGTACAAAGTATGGGTTCAGAAGAGTTTCGTGTGAAACGTATTCCTGATCCGGTTCCTACTTTGGGCGGTAAGTTGCGTGGTGGTAATGCCAATGCGGCTTTAATAAAGGCACAATCAGGGATAGTACCTTTATTGGAAAACTTTGACTTTCAGGCTCGTTTTAATGTTCAAAGTTTTAAAATGATTTATTCGTCTAAAGGAGACGTGTTGTCAGCAGAGACATCAGGTCCGATGTTGAGTGCTCAAATGCAAGGGTTTTTAAGACGTGCTAAGGCGAAAGACATTATCATCATTGACGATATTAAAGTTGTCGGCCCTGATGGTCAGTCTCGTAAATTATCGCAGGTAGCGTTTACCATTATATAATAACTTAAAGTTGGTAATTATGAAAAAGGTATTGTCAGTAATTTTGGTGTGTGTTTCGGTTTTTGCGATGGCGCAAGAGCCGTTGGACGGGGCGTATGTGAAAACAGTTTCGCCTGAAAAAAAACCGATTGAATACGATTTTATTCGTGAAGCGGATGTGTTTTGGCAAAAACGAATTTGGCGCGAAATAGACGTAAACCAAAAAATGAACTTGCCTTTTAAGTATCCTCAAGAGCCGTTGATCTCAATCATTCACGATTTGGCGAAAAGCGGAGAGTTAACGGTATACGATCCGGTTGTATTAGACGCTGACCAATTTAAAGCAGTAATGCCTGTGGCATCTGTAAAGAGAATTGGAGAGTCGGAGGATACTACAACTCAAATTAATGCGGTAACGATGGAGGAAGAGCAAGTGGTTGTAAAAAATGAATTCAATCCATTAGATATAGTTAAATATCGCGTAAAGGAAGATTGGATTTTTAATGAAAATACGTCCGCTATGGTATGTCGCATTCTTGGTATTGCTCCTTTGAAGTATTCCAAAACGTCAGACGGTACTATTGTTGGGGTGGAGCCGATGTATTGGGTATACTATCCTGATTTGCGTTCAGTTTTGGCAAACAAGGAGGTGTTTAATCCTAAGAATGATGCTGTGCGTTTGAGTTGGGAAGATGTGTTTGAAGCACGCATGTTTGAGAGTTACATTACTAAGGAGTCTAATGTTTTGGATAGAAATATTAAAGAATATGCGCCAGGCGTTGATGGATTGTTAGAATCCGATCGTGTTAAGCAGACGATGTTTGAATTTGAACACGATTTGTGGACGTATTAATATTCAAATTACTTTAAAATTTAAATGCCCCGTATTTCGGGGCATTTTTTATTGTGTAAATACCTTTTTTGTATTTACTTCGCCTCGCAATGAGCGATATAGTTGTTCCGAAATGGGTGAAAAAACAGTGGTGGAAATACCTTGCTGTTGGTCTGTTGATATATGTATTGATTGGCGGTTTGGCTATTCCGCTGAGTCCGGGCTTAGATGTTGTAACGCCCTCTTTTTTTTATGCAGATTCTACTACTACGTTTCAACTGAAAGGGGAAAATACGCACTTTAAAAGTGGCGACAATACACAAGTTTTTATAAAAGCAGGAAGCCAATATTTTTGTGTCGAAGAAGTGCAAATAGTCGATGAAAAAACCTTGTTATTTTCTTTTTCATTCAATCAAATTACGGCAGAAAAAAATAGTGATAATAATTTTGATGTAATCGTAAATAATGACGAAGATGGCACAATAGCGTTGCGAGAGTCATTGCTATTGATTGATTCTGAAAGTCAGGATTCTTCATACGTAAAACAACCTTGTGAGGTAGCGGTTAAAAATAATTTATATCAAGGATTTTCCTTCCCTTATCGCGAAATTTTGTACGAATCCATTCGCAATACATTTTATCACGTACCTATGTGGTTTGGAATGCAATTGATTTTGATTTTATCCTTGATATACAGCATTCGTTATTTAAGAAAAGGAAATTTGGTAGATGATGTAATCGCTTCCCAAGCAGTCAATGTTTCGTTATTGTGCGGTGTTCTTGGGCTGCTTACCGGTATGATTTGGGCGAACTATACCTGGGGCGCACCGTGGACAAACGATCCTAAACTGAACGGTGCGGCAGTAGGGGTGTTGATTTATTTTGCATATATCGTTTTGCGCGGAGCAATTCAAGACCCTCAAAAGAAGGCTCGTATTAGTGCAGTGTATAATGTTTTTGCATTGGTTGTGTTTGTCTTATTCATCTTTATATTACCTCGAATTACAGATTCACTACATCCAGGCAATGGAGGGAATCCGGCATTTAGCAAATACGATTTGGAAAGTAACATGCGAATGTTCTTTTATCCAGCTGTTATTGGTTGGACATTATTATTTGTGTGGATTCTTACGATTTGTGTACGACTTAGATTATTAGAACTTAAAAAAGAAGAAAATGAAAACGAATAGAATCATTTTATCGTTGTTGTGCTCGTTTTTTTACACCATTTGCTCGGCAAACGGATTAGATGAAGCACTGCGCTCTAATCAGAAATATTATGTCGTGGCGGCTGTGCTCACGTGTATTTTTATCGGCATAGTGGTGTTTTTGGTTTTGATAGAAAAACGTCTGAAAAAATTAGAGAAGTAGGGCTCTTAAATTTTGAGATGTGTAATTTTTGTTTAGGTTTGCACTCCTTTTAAAAACGGTTTGGTAGCTCAGTTGGTAGAGCAAAGGACTGAAAATCCTTGTGTCGGGGGTTCAAATCCCTCCCAGACCACTCTCAAAAGCCTCTTAGTCAGAGGCTTTTTTATTTTATTCTGTTGGCGCAATAAAGTTTAATTATAGTTTTGTACAATAACCTACAGGCATCGGTGGATTCAGTAATTATTATTCCTACTTATAACGAAATTGGCAACATTGAAAAGATGGTGCGAAAGGTTTTTTCATTATCAAAGCCGTTTCATTTGTTGATAGTAGATGACGGTTCACCGGACGGCACTGCGCAGCGCGTAAAAGAATTGCAAACTGAATTTCCTGATTCCTTATTTCTCATTGAACGAAAAGGGAAGTTAGGATTGGGCACAGCCTATATCGCGGGATTTCATTGGGCTTTAGCGCGCGAATACCAATATATATTTGAAATGGATTGCGATTTCTCACACAATCCTGATGATTTATTGCGCCTGAAAGAAGCCGTAGAAAGCGGAAATGCTGATATAGCGGTAGGTTCGCGCTATGTGAAAGGAGGCGGTTTTGTGAACTGGCCTCAAGACCGCATTTTTATTTCAAAAGGTGCGTCATTTTATGTAAATCTGATTACATGGATTGGCATAAAAGACCCGACAGCAGGGTTTGTGTGTTATCACCGAAGAGTGTTGCAAAAAATGGATTTGAGTAAAATTCGTTTTGTAGGATATGCGTTTCAAATAGAAATGAAATTTGCTGCAAAAAAACTCGGTTTTATTATCAAAGAAATTCCAATCATTTTTACTGAGCGCGAAATTGGTGTTTCAAAAATGAACCGCAACATTATCAAAGAAGGCATTTTAGGCGTATTGAAAATTCAATGGTTTAGCTTCTTTTCGTCTTACGCAAAGGGGTGAAAAAAACGAACACATTCATGAAAAAAATCTTAGTAGCAAATCGGGGTGAAATTGCGTTGCGTGTCATGCGTACGGCTCGCGATATGGGTATAAAAACGGTGGCTGTTTTTTCGGAAGCCGATAGAAATTCTCCGCATGTTCGCTTCGCGGATGAGGCGGTGTGCATTGGTGCTGCGGCTTCCAAAGATTCGTATTTGCGGGGCGAAAAAATAGTGGAAGTGGCAAAATTATTGGGGGTGGACGGCATTCATCCGGGTTATGGTTTTCTTTCGGAAAATGCAGATTTCGCGCGTTTGGTGGAAGAAAACGGCATCACCTTTATCGGACCAACTCCCGAAGCAATTCAGATAATGGGAGATAAGCTTTCTGCAAAAGAAGCTGCGAAAAAATTTGATATACCGATGGTGCCGGGCAGTGAAGGCGCAATCAATTCATTGGAAGAAGCGCAGGAAGTTTGCAAAATCACAGGCTTTCCTGTTTTAATAAAAGCGAGTGCAGGCGGAGGCGGAAAAGGAATGCGGGTGGTTGAAAAAAACGAGGAGCTTGCCGAGCAAATGCAGCGCGCGCAAAGTGAAGCGCTTTCCGCTTTCGGAAACGGAAGTGTGTTTATTGAAAAATATGTGGGTTCACCCAAGCACATTGAAGTACAAGTGCTGGCAGATAATTATGGCAACACGGTGTATTTACACGAGCGCGAATGTTCTGTGCAGCGAAGACATCAAAAGGTTTTGGAAGAGGCTCCCAGTTCATGTCTTACTCCGGAAAAGCGCTAAGCCATTGGCCAGGCGGCTGTTCGTGTGGCACAATCATGCGCATACATTGGTGCGGGAACAGTAGAATTTTTGGTAGATGAAGCGCTGAATTTTTATTTCTTGGAAATGAACACGCGCTTGCAAGTAGAACATCCCGTAACGGAAATGATTACGGGAATTGATTTGGTGCGCGAACAAATAAATATTGCGCGTGGCGAAAAATTATCCTTTGCGCAAGATGCAATTCCGCTTGTGGGACATGCAATGGAATTGCGCATTTATGCAGAAGACCCCTTCAATAATTTTTTACCCGACATCGGAAAACTTTCTCAGTATAAAAAGCCCG
>JAEYZB010000078.1 GCA_023428205.1 Bacteroidota bacterium
GAAAATGACTTCATCGTAAAAAAGGGTCCTATTTTTGCGAATTTCGTGTTGGCAGATGAAATCAACCGCGCACCCGCTAAAGTACAATCGGCTTTATTGGAAGCAATGCAAGAACGTCAGGTTACGATTGGCGACAATAGCTATAAATTAGAAGAACCGTTTTTGGTGTTGGCTACGCAAAACCCGATTGAGCAAGAAGGAACATATCCTTTGCCGGAAGCACAGGTTGACCGCTTTATGCTAAAAGTCGTGATTCACTATCCGAAAAAAGAAGAAGAGCAACTTATCATTCGTCAAAATATGGCGTTTGAAAATCCAATCATCAATCCTGTCGTTTCTAAAGAGGCTATTCAAAACGCTCGAAAAACGGTGCGGGAAGTCTATATGGACGAAAAAATTGAGCGCTACATTTTGGATATTGTTTTCGCTTCGCGCAAACCGGAAGATTATAAGTTGAATAAAATAAAACCGTTTATCAGCTATGGCGGTTCACCACGTGCCAGTATCAATCTCGCACTTGCTGCGAAAGCATACGCGTTTATCAAACGTAGAGGTTATGTCATACCGGAAGATGTACGCGCGGTTTGCCATGATGTAATGCGCCATCGTATTGGTTTGACTTACGAAGCCGAAGCGGAAAACGTAACACCGGATGAAATCATCAGCGAAATTTTGAATGCCGTTGAAGTGCCATAGTCAATTTGATGATTGAACAATTTGAAAATTTAATAATGAAGAAACAAACCACAAAGAACACTAAGATTTGACGAGGGACACATAGTATAGAGCATATTCTCTGTGTGTTTTGTGTGTATTTTCTTTGTGTGCTCTGTGGTTAGAATTGTATGGAAGAAAGCAAGTCACATAAAATCAGGCGCATTGCCATCAAGACTACGAAACTGAGCAATCAGGTTTTCGCGGGAAGCTATCATTCGGCTTTCAAAGGACGCGGAATGTCGTTTTCGGAAGTTCGCGAATACCAATATGGCGATGATGTGCGTTCGATTGACTGGAATGTAACAGCTCGTGGCGGTACGCCTTACGTGAAAGTGTATGAAGAAGAACGCGAACTCACAATGATGTTACTCGTGGACGTGAGTAAATCCACTTTGTTCGGTACGCAACAGGAATTTAAAAAAGAAATTATTGAAATCATCAGCGGAATTTTAGCGTTTTCTGCCATCACCAATAACGACAAAGTAGGTGTGGTTTTCTTTAGCGATAAAGTGGAAAAATACATTCCTCCGAAAAAAGGGAAAACGCACATTATGCGCATTATTGCTGAGATTGATGGATTTGAATCGCAGCGTAAAGGAACGGATTTTGCAAAAGTTTTGCAGTATTTCAATAACGTAAACAAAAAGAAAAGCATTGCGTTTTTGATTTCCGATTTTATGGGCAAAAACAATTACCAAAAGGAATTGTCTATCGTTGCGCGTAAACATGATTTCATCGGTATTCATTTGTTTGATAAACGCGAGCAACTGATGGAAGATGTTGGTATAGTTTTGTTGGAAGATGCGGAAAGTGGCGAAACGTTTTTTGCAGATACGGCAAACGTGAATTTGCGGAAGGAAATCAAACACCAATTTGATACGCGATTACAAGAAGTGAAAAAAGAATTTGGCAAAAATGGCGCACAGTTGATTAGTATGGAAACGAACGCCAATTATGTAAAAGAGTTAATGCAAATGTTCAAAGAACGTGGAGTAAGAAGATAAATTAGTTTTACCGAAAATAAAAAATTATGACATTGAAAATTTTTATGCCCATTGCCTTTTTAGTCGTTTTTATCGGTTGGGTTCTGTACCGATTGGTGATAAAAAAAGATTTAAAACAGAATTTGAATAGCCTCTACGCAGGACTATTTTTTATTGGAGTTTGGGCGTTACTTTATTTTTTTGTGTTTAGATAAAATGAGAAACGAAATTAAAACAGGAAACTTCTTTGCAGGGGAACTACGACCGAAACAATCCTCCAAGCACAAACAAGATTGCTTTGTTGCGCTCGCAATGACGCTTTTACTTTTATGCTCTGTTCCTGTATTTTCACAAGTTTCTGCATCATTCAAGGCTGATAGCAATCATATTGAAATTGGCGATTGGTTACACTTCAAACTCACGGTACGAGCACCGAAAGAGGTGAATATCCTGTTTCCGAATTTTGCAGGCGATACGCTGAATAAAATGGAAATAATTTCCAAAGAAAAAATTGACACAGCTGTTTTGGGCGATAGAACTATTTTCACACAGACAATAATAGCTTCTGCTTATGACTCCGGTATCTATCAAATAAATCCGTTTGCTATTTATTTCACAACTAAAAACCAACAAAACGATTCTGTTTTCACGAATGATTTTGAAGTACAGGTAAAAACGCTGTCCGTAGATACTGCGCAACCGATTAAACCTATTAAAGCGCCACTCAAAGTTAGCTACAAATGGCGCGAATTTATTTGGTGGATTGTGGCGGCTGTACTGATTATTTTGGCAATCATTGCGTATTTCGTTTGGCGAAAATACCGCAAACCAAAACCTGCTACGGAAGAAAAACAAAAACCGAAAGAACCTGCGCACATTTGGGCGTTGAATGAGCTACAAAAATTAGAAGCGGAGAAATTGTGGCAAAACGACCAGCACAAAGAATACTATTCGCGTTTGAGCGAAATTATGCGTTCGTATTTGGAATATCGCTACGATGTTTTAGCAATGGAATCTACGACTGATGAGATTGCCGATTTACTCGCGAAACTTTCTATCAGCAACGAACTGAAAAATCGTTTGCTGGAAACACTGCGCTTGGCGGACTTTGCAAAGTTTGCGAAAATGACGCCCATGCCGGAACAAAATATGCGCTCTATGGAAAACGCAAAAACGTTTGCGGAAAGAACGAAATTAATAGAAGAAGTGGTGCAAAAAAACGAGCAGGATAAGAAATAATGTTTGAGCAATTTCAAAATATAACATTCGCCAATAAATGGGTTCTGTGGTTCATTCCAAATGCCATTTTATTAATGAGTTTTTGGCTATGGAAAATGCGTGCAAAGAAATTTGCTACGTTGCGTTACAGCGATACGTCTGCATTCAAAGCATTTAAAAACCCGCTAAAAAGCTTGATTTTACAATGGCTTCCCATACTGCGTATTTTGGCAGTGGCGTTTTTGTTCATTGCGATTGCACGTCCGCAAACCTCGTTTGACGAATCGAAAGTAAGCACACAAGGTATAGACATTGTACTTTCAATGGACGTATC
>JAEYZB010000106.1 GCA_023428205.1 Bacteroidota bacterium
TAAGAAAGAATACAAACAATAAAAACAGTTCTCTCATGGTTGCGTATTTGCTTTTGGTTGGACGAATATAGAATAGAAATAAATATCGTTCCTCTTGGCTTCTTGATTTTGTTGACAAATTGGCTAATCTTATTGCGAACTAATGAACTTTCTGTCATATTAAATTGAATTATTTCGGAAATTTTATCCGATTTTCGTTTATGGTTTTTCATTTGATGGATAAAACACAAAGCGGTTTTTTGCTTTATGAACTTTACAAATTTTAAACTGTAACTATGAATATCAATAATTTCACAACCAAAGCAATGGAAGCGGTAAGCACCGCGCAGCAAAGCGCGTTCAACTTATCGAATCCGACATTAGACACGATTCACCTTTTGAAAGGGATGCTCGAAGCCGATGCTGATGGCCTTCCGTATTTGCTCGAAAAAGCGGGTGTAAACAAAAATATCTTACTCGGAAAAGTAGAAGAAGCCTTGAATGCACTACCGAAAGTTTCGGGTGCAAGCGAAGGTTCACAACAGCCGACACAAAAGTTTGCGCAAGTTGTTTTGCAAGCCAATAAAATCATTAAAGAATCGGGCGATAGCTACATCACGATTGACCATTTGCTGCTCGCACTTTTGCAAGTAAATGATGATACCACAAAATTGTTGAAAGGCGTTGGCTTAGACGAAAAGAAACTCAAAGCCGCAATTGCAGAACTTCGCAAGGGCACCAAAGTAACCGACCAGAATGCGGATACTACATACAATTCATTGGAAAAATACGCCATCAATTTGTGCGAACGAGCAAAAAGCGGAAAGCTGGACCCGGTGATTGGCCGCGATGAAGAAATCCGCAGAGTGATGCACATTCTATCGCGCAAAACGAAAAATAATCCGTTGTTGATTGGCGAGCCGGGCGTGGGTAAAACGGCTATTGCGGAAGGTATAGCGCACCGAATTGTAAATGGTGACGTTCCTGAAAATTTAAAAAACAAAACCATTTTCGCTCTCGACATGGGCGCTTTGATGGCCGGTGCAAAATATCGCGGTGATTTTGAAGAACGTTTGAAAGGCGTTGTCAAAGAAGTGAAGGAATCGAACGGAAGCATTATTCTATTCATTGATGAAATTCACACACTCGTGGGTGCAGGCGCAACCGAAGGCGCTATGGACGCTGCGAACATTTTGAAACCTGAACTCGCGCGTGGTGAACTGCGTGCGATAGGCGCAACGACTTTGAACGAGTATCAAAAGCATTTTGAAAAAGACAAAGCACTCGAAAGACGTTTTCAAAAAGTAATTGTGGACGAACCGAGTGTAGAAGATGCCATTTCGATTTTGCGCGGATTGAAAGACCGCTACGAAACGTACCACAAAGTGCGTATTAAAGACGAAGCAATTATCGCTTCCGTTACGCTTTCCAATCGTTATATCAGCGACCGATTTTTGCCGGATAAAGCAATTGACTTGATTGACGAAGCGGCTGCAAAACTTCGCCTGCAAATGGATTCCGTTCCTGAAGAGTTGGACGAAATCGAACGCAAAATTATGCAGTTGGAAATTGAGTTGGAAGCTATCAAGCGCGAAAACGATGAGAAGAAACAGAACGACTTGAAATCGGATTTGGCGGAGCTGAACGAGAAACGCACACAGATAAAAGCGAAGTGGAACAGCGAACGCGAAATCATTGAAAATATCCAGGAGAAAAAACGCGAAATTGAAAATCTGAAAACGGAAGCCGAGCAATTGGAACGAGTGGGCGATTATGGAAAAGTGGCTGAAATTCGTTACGGACGTATTAAAGAAGCCGAAGCGGCAATTAAAGATTACGAAGTAAAACTGGCGGAAATTTCACCTGAAAAACGGATGTTGAATGAGGAAGTAACGTCAGACGACATCGCGTCTATCGTGGCGAAATGGACCGGAATTCCTGTAACAAGAATGCTGGAAAGTGAAGCAGAAAAACTACTTCACTTGGAAGACAAATTGGGCGAACGAGTGAAAGGACAAGAAGAAGGAATAGCGGCCGTTTCTGATGCTATTCGTAGGTCGCGAGCCGGTTTGCAAGACGAACGAAAACCGATTGGCTCGTTTCTTTTCTTGGGAACAACAGGTGTAGGGAAAACAGAGTTGAGCAAAGCGTTGAGCGAAGTGTTATTTAATGACGATAATGCAATGATACGCATTGATATGAGCGAATATCAGGAGAAACACAGCGTGTCGCGTTTGGTCGGTTCGCCTCCGGGATATGTGGGGTATGATGAAGGTGGACAATTGACGGAAGCAGTTCGTAGAAAACCCTATTCAGTGATTCTGTTTGACGAAATTGAAAAAGCGCATCCTGATGTGTTCAATATTTTATTGCAAGTTTTAGATGATGGACGATTGACCGACAACAAAGGTCGTACCGTGAATTTCAAAAACACACTCATCATCATGACATCCAATATCGGTTCGGATATTATCCAACAGAATTTTGAAAATGTAAATGAAGAAAACTTGCTTTCGGTCACAGCAACTACACGCATTGAAGTAATCGAGCGATTGAAAACGGTTGTGCGTCCTGAGTTTTTGAATCGTATTGACGAAATCATCATGTTCCGTCCGCTGATGAAAAAACAAATTCGCGCGATTGTAGAATTGCAGTTGGAAGAGTTGAGAAAATTGCTTGCGCATAAGGATATGAAACTGCAAGTAACGAACGAGGCCTTAGATTGGTTAGGTGAACAAGGCTACGACCCGCAATACGGTGCGAGACCTTTGAAACGCTTAATCCAAAAAGAAGTGGTGAATGAAATTTCAAAACTGATTTTGGGAGGACAACTCAGACGTGAGCAAACGGTTCACGTAGATGAGCAAGAAGGGAAGTTGGTGTTTTGGGAGAAATAGCTTCGACAAGCTCAGCTACCTTGCTGAGACTCTCGAAGTCAACAAAAAAACGAGCAGGATTCCTGCTCGTTTTTTTTACCCATTTGGAGAACGGATATCCTT
>JAEYZB010000172.1 GCA_023428205.1 Bacteroidota bacterium
AAGAAGAATTGCGAAAATTGGCGGATACATTAGTGAAAAGCGGATATGGAAAATATTTAATGGAACTCAATTCCTAAAAATGAAATGTGTGAAAAACAACTATCCAACAACTTAATGGGGATGTGGATTACTATCTTCATTAACCATTGACCATTATCAATTAAACATTATGTTTGTCTATGCTTAAGTATTCTTCCAAATTAGTGGCTGATGCGGTTTCCGAATTTTCCAAATTGCCAGGAATTGGCGAAAAAACAGCGTTACGTTTAGTAATTCATCTTTTGAAACAAGATAAAGAACGTGTAAAACTGTTTGGGGAAACGGTAACAAAAATGCGGGAGAACATTCGGTTTTGCAAAACTTGTCACAATGTTTCCGATTATGAACTTTGTGGCGTCTGTTCAAATCCGCAACGCCACAGAGAAACGCTTTGCGTGGTGGAGAATTTTCGCGATGTGATTGCCATTGAAAACACGGAAATTTATCGTGGCGTGTACCACATTTTGGGAGGGGTAATATCTCCAATTGACGGTATTGGCGTGGAAAGTTTGAATATCGCTTCGCTCATTGAGCGCATAAAATCAGGCGAGATCAAAGAAGTAATTATGGCTCTTTCCCCAACGATTGAAGGAGATACGACCATTTTCTATCTATCCAAACAATTACAAGCATTTGATGTGACGATTACGTCCATCGCACGCGGGGTTTCGTTTGGTGGCGAGTTGGAATATACCGATGAATTGACGCTGGCGCGTTCGATTGCAAAGCGAATGCCTTACGAGCAAGTGTTGGTTAAAAACTGATTTTGATGCAACTTTCGGTAATCATAGTAAACTACAACGTGAAGCATTTTTTGCTGCAATGTTTACGCTCGGTATATGCCGCTTCGCGAAATTTATCCGTAGAAGTTTTTGTTGTCGATAACGTTTCTTCAGACGGTTCGGCCGAAGCGGTACAAGCAGAATTTCCACAAGTAAATTGGATTCAAAATTCCGAAAATGTCGGCTTTTCAAAAGCGAATAATCAGGCAATGGAAATTGCGCAGGGGGAATATGTTTTAATTCTAAATCCTGACACCGTTGTGGCGGAAAATAGTTTTGAAAAGTGTATTTCTTTTATGGAAAACCACGCTGATGCGGGTGCGTTAGGCGTGCGAATGATTGACGGAAGCGGAGAATTTTTAGCGGAATCAAAACGCGGCTTACCAACACCTGAAGTGGCTTTTTACAAGATGTTTGGTTTAAGTCGTCTTTTCCCGAAATCAAAACGTTTCGGAAAATACCATCTCGGTTTTTTAGCAGAAAATGAAAATAATGCGGTAGATGTTTTAGCCGGTGCATTTATGTTTTTCCGAAAAAGTGTGTTAGATAAAATCGGCTATTTTGACGAAGCCTTTTTTATGTATGGCGAAGATATTGATTTGAGTTGGCGGGTGGTTTTAGCAGGCTATAAAAACTACTACGTAGCCGATACAACAATCATTCACTATAAAGGCGAATCTACCAAGCGCGGCAGCTTGAATTACGTGAAAGTGTTTTACGAAGCGATGATCATTTTTGCACGAAAACATTTTTCAGGCGGCAAAGCCTCCTTCTTTTCACTATTCATCAATTCGGCCGTTATTTTTCGCGCCATTGTTACAGTTTTTATCAATCTTATTTCGTCTGCATTTATCGCGCTCATTGATTTTGTGCTGATTTATACGGTTCTGTTTTTCACCACCAACTATTGGGCAAGTAATATCAAAAACGAAAACGATTATTATCCGGCTATCTTCTTGTTGGGGGTAATGCCGATGTACGCGTTTGTATGGATTTTAGGCGCGTATTTTGCAGGTGGTTATGAAAAACCGTTTCGTTTAAACAATGTAGTACGCGGTATTTTAGGAGGCACAGTGGTGATTGCGGCAGTGTATGCCTTTTTGCCGGAGACGTGGCGTTTTTCTCGGGCAATTATCTTGCTCGGTGCCGCGGGTGCCACAGTCGCAATGAGCATCACCCGCTTATTCTACAATCTATTTAAGCACAAAACTTTTTCGTTCAGTGATACCGGAAATAATCGTTGGTTGATTGTGGGCGATGAAAGCGAATGTGAGCGCGCAAAACGATTGCTTTCAACTTATGAAGAAGCGGAGTTTGTTTACACTATGAAAAACGATAAATCGCTCGCAGAAAAAATAAAATTGTTTGACATTACTGAAGTGATTTTTTGCAGTGAACAAATTTCATACGACCAAATTATTCGTGATATCGATTCCCTGAAAAATCGCGCGAATTATAAAATTCTGAATCCGAATTCGAATGCGCTCATCGGCAGTAATTCCAAAAATACGGCAGGTGATTTATTGGCAGAAACCAATCGGTTCAACTTATCCAATCCTTTGGCACAGCGCAAAAAACGCTTGTCGGATATCGCGCTAAGTTTTGTATTGCCATTTACGTTTCAGGCGAAAGTTTGGTCAAATATCGGAGCCGTATTATTCGGCAAAAAAACGTGGATAGGTTATTTGAAAAACGAGAAAACCAATTTGCCTTATAACAAAGAAGCCGTGTTTTCAATCGGCACAGAAACCGTTTCCACTCAAGATGCAGAGCTATTAAATCAACTTTATGCAAAGCATTATTTACTGAGTAAAGATTTAGAGTTATTAATGAGACAAATTTTCAGGCGATGAGTAAAATAGCGATTGAGGGAATGCACTTTTACGCAAAACACGGAGTGTATGCGCATGAGAAAGAAATCGGTGGTACATTTTCGGTAGATGTGTATGTCGATTATGATTTCACGAAAGCAGCACAAACAGACAATGTAAATGATACGATTAACTACGAAACCATTTTCCGCATTGCAGAAGAAAAAATGCAATTACCAGCCAACTTAATTGAAAAAGTGTGCTTGCAAATTCTACAAGGTGTCCAACAGAAATTTCCTGAAATTGAAAAAACTACCGTTCGAGTTACGAAATATTCGCCACCAGTCGGTGGACGAGTGGATAAGGTTTTTGTGGAATTAAGTCGCTAATTCTGCTCGTTTTTTGGCACCATCTCCCCTAATCCTGCTCATTTTTTTGCACCACTTACAC
>JAEYZB010000138.1 GCA_023428205.1 Bacteroidota bacterium
AGTAAAGACATTGATTTCGTGTGCGTGGGAAGCGGGATAGAACTTGCCTAAAAAACGGCTTCAATTATTTCGCCCGATTTACATGTGAATATTTTCAAGAATTTCGGAACGGCACATTTTCGTGCAGATGATTGGGATTTTGAGTTTGTGGGCGCGCGCAAAGAATCCTACAACCGCGACTCACGCAAACCTGTTGTAGAAAACGGCACACTCACAGATGACCAAAACAGGCGTGATTTCACAATAAATGCACTCGCGATTTCACTCAACAAAAATAACTATGGCGAACTAATCGACCCGTTTCAAGGAATGATTGATTTGAAAACAGGGGTAATTCGCACACCGTTGGATGCCGACATTACGTTTTCTGATGATCCACTCAGAATGATGCGTGCGATTCGTTTTGCAACACAACTAGATTTTTACATCGAGTCGGAAACCTTTGATGCCATTGCGCGCAACAAAGAACGCATCAAAATTATTTCGCAGGAACGAATTACAGATGAGCTCAATAAAATCATTTTGGCGAAAAAGCCTTCAAACGGATTTATTCTGCTCGACCAATGCGGTTTGCTCGAACTCATATTCCCTGAATTTTGCTTGCTGAAAGGAGCGGAAACGGTAGATGATAAAAGCCACAAAGATAATTTCTATCACACGCTGCAAGTGCTCGATAACATTAGTTTAAAGACGAAAGATTTGTGGTTGCGTTGGGCGGCCATTCTGCACGACATCGCGAAACCGCAAACCAAACGCTTTGATGCAAAAACAGGCTGGACATTTCACAGCCATGAAGTGCTCGGTTCAAAATTTGTACCCGCGATTTTTCGCAATTTGAAATTGCCGTTGGGCGCGGAAATGAAGTTTGTACGCAAACTCGTGTACTTACATTTGCGTCCGATTGCGCTCACAAAAGAAGCCATTACTGACTCAGCTTTGCGCAGATTACTGTTTGAAGCAGGCGATGATATTGATTCGCTGATGATGCTTTGCGAAGCGGACATCACCAGCAAAAACAAAGTAAAAGTGCAACGCTATTTACAACGTTTTGAAGTGGTGCGCGCCAAACTGAAAGAAGTAGAAGAAAAAGACCACTTGCGTAACTTCCAACCGCCTGTGAGTGGTGAGCTGATTATGCAAACATTCGGCATAAAACCGTCAGCCGAAATCGGTATCATCAAAGAAAAAATCAAGGACGCTATCCTCAATGGCGAAATCAGAAATGATTATGACGAAGCGTTTCAGATGATGCTTTCCCTTGGTAGAGAACTAGGGTTGGAAAGAAAGGCGTGATTTACTATATTTGCGCCCGTTATGAAACCGTTTCAGACATTATTGTATTACAAGTATGTGGCAATTCCGAATGCAGAGGAGTTTGCACAACAGCATTTGGCATTTTGCGAACGCTTAGGTTTGGTGGGACGCATTATTGTAGCGGACGAAGGCTTGAATGGCACTGTTTCCGGCACGATTGTGCAATGCAAAAAGTATATGGACAAGTTGAACAATGACCCGCTTTTTGCAGGCATTGATTTCAAAATTGATGAAGTGGACGAGCCGTCATTCAGCGCATTGCACTTGCGTTACAAGTCGGAAATCGTGAATTCGGGAACGAAAAATTGGAACGTAGACCCCACGAAA
Organism: Bacteroidota bacterium; assembly: GCA_023428205.1. Lineage (GTDB taxonomy): Bacteria > Bacteroidota > Bacteroidia > Chitinophagales > LD1 > CALAYL01. The sequence goes on from JAEYZB010000138.1 coordinate 1,642, forward strand.
AAAACAGGCAAACACCTCGAACCGAAAGAATTTGCGGAAATGAAGGACCGTGAAGATGTCGTGATTTTAGACGTGCGCTCGAATTACGAAAGTGGTTTAGGTCGCTTCAAAAACGCCATTCCGATGGATATTGACAACTTTCGCGAAATGCCGGAGAACCTCCATCAAATTGAGCACTTGAAAGGCAAGAAAATTTTGACGTATTGTACTGGCGGAATTAAATGCGAAAAGGCATCTGCACTATTGCTCGAAGCAGGTTTCAAAGAAGTGTATCAGCTGCACGGTGGCATTATCAAATACGGAAAAGAAATGGGCGGAAAGGATTTTGACGGCAACTGCTATGTGTTCGATAAACGCGTGTCGGTTCCTGTTAATTCCGTAAATCCGACTGTAATTTCTACTTGCAGAAATTGCGGAACAGAAAGCACACACATGATAAACTGCGCCAACGCTGACTGCAATGAACATTTCGTGCTATGCGAAAAATGCGGCTGGGAAATGGACGGCTGTTGCTCTGATGCGTGTCGCCAAGCTCCCGCTAAACGGGCTTATGACGGAAGCGGATATTATTCGAGATATTGAAAAGTTCTCAGTAAACAGTGGTCAGTCGTCAGTAGAATTACTTTTCTCTTATTGACCGAATCAACCCGAAAATAATTTTAGAAACTTCGTTTGCAGAGTTGCTCAATTCTTCGAATTCACTTTGTTTGATGTATTTTAAACGAATTGCTAAATAAAGCATTGAACGAACTTCGCTACACGAAGCAGAAGCGATAAACAAAAAACGAGAAAATTCTACTCTTGTTCTTCTATCAAAACCTTCTGCAATGTTGTTAGACACAGAAACCGATGCTCTGCAAATTTGGTCTTTGAAACCGTAGTCTTTCTGGTTTGAAAATGTTTGGTAAACAAGCACCGCTAAATCTTGTGCTTTCTGCCACGCAATTAAATCTTCAAATTGCCTCACTTTCATCCTGACTACTGTTTACTGACCACTGACTACTTTTTCTTATACTGTTCATTCATTCCTTTCACCACATCAGCCGTGATGTCGTAAGCGCTGTCTTTGTACAAAATCGAACCACCTTTTGCATAAGACAAAATATAAGCGTAGTTTTTATCGGCATTATATTCTGCCAAAAATGAATCGAGTTTTGCGTTCAATTCTTTGTTGAAGTTTGTTTGTTCCGCCAGCAACGATTCTGACAATTGTTGTTGTTTGCGTTCTAAAGCATCTTTTTTGCTCATCAAACGTTCTTGAGTCGCTTCGCCTTCCGCTTGCGTCATCGTTTGTGCACGTTGTTGGAAATCGTACACTTCCCGTTGGAATGTTTCCGCATCACGCTGAATAGTAGCTTCTGCATTTTGTTGTGTTTTTTCTAAAGCCGCTTTCTTTTCTTTAAAAAACTCGTAATTCTCTTCCAATGAATCAATATTTACATAAGCAATTAACTGCCCTCCCTGAGCAGTCGCAACTACTTTCGGGGTTTTGCAAGAATTGCAAGATTTGAATTGAAAATAAAAAAGGACAGCCACCGCTACGGCTAAAACTCCACTAATAATGAGCGATAAATTTTTCATTTCTATGATTTATTTGATGCAAGGATAAGAAATAATGATTAATTGATAAGTCTCAATGGTTAATGCTTGTTAGGATTATCTCGCAAACTTCCTCAATTTGTTGTTCTGTAATAATCAGTGGCGGACAAATCCGCAAACAATTTGGCGCAAACAAAAACCAATCGGTTATTACGCCATTTGCAATACAACGATGAATGATTTCTTTGTTTTGCTCGAAGCTATCAAACTCCAGACTCATCATTAATCCTTTTCTGCGCAGGGATTTGATTTTCGGATGAACCAATATTTTTTCAAACAATTGTCCTTTTGCCTCGACCTGAGAAATCAAATTCGATTCCAGTAAAAAATCAAAAGCGGCCAATCCAGCAGCACAAGAAACCGGATGTCCGCCAAAAGTAGTGATATGTCCGAGTACAGGATTATCCGTCAGTACTTGCATATTTTCCTGTGAAGAAATAAACGCACCCAGCGGCATTCCGCCACCAATCGCTTTCGCGAGTAAAAGAACGTCAGGTACAATTCCGAAATGCTCGAAACTCCACAACTTACCTGTGCGCCCGAAACCTGTTTGTGCTTCATCAAAAATGAGCAACGCCCCCACTTCCGTACAACGTTTGCGAACGGCTTGCATAAATTCTTTTGTGGCAACCGTAACACCCGATTCCGCTTGCGGTGCATCAATCAATACAGCCGCAACCTGCTCGTTTATTTCACCCACTTGGGAGATATTGTTATATTCCAAAGTCGTGATAGCAGGTAAGAGTGGACGATAATTTTGCCTGAAATACTCATCCCCCATAACGCTCAACGCGCCTTGTGTAGAACCGTGATACGAATTTTGAAAATGTACGAAACTCGAACGATTTTTCAGCCTTTTCGCGAGCTTCATGGCTCCTTCAGTCGCTTCCGCACCGGAGTTTGTAAAATAAACAGAGTTCAAATTTTCAGGCAAATGCTCCGTCAATTTTTGCGCGTATTTCACCTGCGGATTTTGGACCACTTCGCCATACACCATCAAGTGCGTGTACTTTTCCACTTGCGTTTTTATAGCATCAATTACGTGTTTGTTTCCATGTCCGATATTATTCACGGCAAAACCGGAAATCAAATCCACAAAAGGCTTTCCGTTCGTGTCGTACAGATAAATTCCTTCTGCTTTTTCAAATTCCAAAAGCATTGGTGCGCTACTTGTTTGCGCGATGTGTTGCAGGAAAAGTTGGCGATTGGATATCATTGGACAAACTTAGAATAAAATCATCATTTCATTCTCAATTCTCCATTTTCAATTTTCAATTGAAATCTGTGTTCCCGCTTTCCAAATTTTATACTCATTAGTGTAATACAGATAAGCCGAACTCGCAGGCGCAACATAGCTTCCACCAATATCGGCATTCAAATCGAGTGCGATTGTTTTTGTGTCGTTTGGTGCGAGTGAACGATAGTAAAATACTATGTTATTTCCGGTTGTTTCGTAGAAATCGAAAACGTGTTTTTCCTGCAATTCTTTGAGTTGCCAAGGTTGTACCGAAAGTCCGCTCGGAACACCGACAATCGCCACGCTCATCGGCTGTCCTTTAGCTGTTTTATTTTTCAGCGTTGTTGTCAAACGAACCGTTTCGCCTACTTTCGTTTGCGAAGCGGTTAATGTTGTTTGCAAGTCCAGCACACAACTGTCCGATGAATTCGGCAAAACAGTATTATAGCTTACGTTCACGCTATACGGCAAAGCATTTTTCGGGCCTTTGAAACGCACCGAAATTTGTTGCTTGCCTTCAGTAATATATTGCTCCAAACCGTTTATCGTAACGTTTTCTTTCAAGCCTTTTTCATAGCTTTTTGTGGCTATCAGTTTATCGTTTCGATAAATTTCAATCGTGCCACTTTCTTCGGTTTTCTTGCTGAATACTGCATATTGTGTCAGCGCTTTCAATGCCATCACCGTTGCTTGTGTAGAGCCGAAACCGCCCACTCCCGTGCGCGAACCGATAATGTATTTCACACCGCTTTGCAGCGCAATTTGATTCACTTCTTTGCCTTTCATCAGCCCGAGCAAGGCAAACGAAGTCGTTTCGATTTTCAACGATTGACCCGTAGAGCGCGTGATGGAATGTTTTTTTCCGTCCCAATAGCCGAACGCATTTTGCGACTTCAATAGCATTGCGACCATTTCATCACCGCGTTTCGTGTCATTCACATTATAGAATGCGTTTACGGCAAGTGCCACAATGTACGGGTCTTTCGATTTCTTAGCGGATTCGTAAAGTGCGTCCAGTTCTTTTGCCAAATCTTTGTAACCGCTTTCCGTCAGTGAATAGACAATGTAAGCATTCGTAATGTCATCATCTGCCCCGCCAAAGCTGTCGAGCGCACGTGGATTGCGTTTAAAACCGCCTTTGCCGTCACGGCTGTCGAGAATGATTTTACGGGTGCGCTCAATCATCGCTTCGCTCACATTCGGATAGACTTTTTTCATATCCTCAAACTCCACCAAACCGTAAGCGGTCAACGCTTCGTGTGCCGGTGCTGCACCAAACCACTCGTAGCCGTTCTCCTTCGTTTCAAAAGACACGAGTTTTTTATACCCTTCATCCAACAGTTTCTGCGCTTTCGCTTCCAGTTCGGGATTGTTGATTTGCATTTTGCGCATATAATCCAGCACCATAATATTCGGATAATTGCTGGAAGAGGTTTGCTCAAAGCAACCGTACGGCTCGGCTAAAATCGCTTCCACCCCTTTCAAAAGCTCCGTCATCACATTCGGAAATGCCGTAAGCGAAACACGCATAGAGTTTGGCACCACTTTCTCTGGATTGATGGCAAACGTTTTTGTCAAATCCTGTCCGCTCAGCGAAATATTTGCAGGAAAACCTTTGGCAACTACATTGATTTCACGTTGCAATTCATCATAAAGAAGAATGTCATTAATCTGTATAATTTCAATAATCGTGCCATCTTTTTCTACAATCGTATCATCACAACAACCTCCTTCAAACGCAATTTTTATTTCACTTTTACCAATACTGTCCGCAACCTGAAGTCCGACAATTAAACGTTTAGAGGATTTAGGCAGAACAAGAATTTCCTCTGACAAATCTTTTTTCAATAGCAATGATTTTGGCAGTTTAATTTCCAAATTTCCAATTAATAGACTTTCTGTATTATTCTTGATAAACACGGGAATTTCTACCTCATCGCCCACAACCAATTCACTCGGAATTTTCGCGTCAATCGTAAGCAGTTGTTGTGTGCTGTACTGCGCTTCGCCTCTGCCTATTTCGCCATTCACGCCAAAACCCTCAGCCGTAGCACGGAAAGAAGAAATCAAATCATTAGCCGTAAAACTGATTTGCGCTTTTCCGTTTTGGTCGGTTTCTATATGTCCGTTCCAATAAACGGTGGTTTGCAAATCGCTTCGCAAAGAATCCGTTTTACTGTATTCCTTTTTCGGAAATTCTTTCGCACGGTAAAACACAATTTGGTCTTCGGGTTTTACTTCGGGTGCGCGTTTCATGGCAGCTTCGCGCAGGTCGCCAAATTCTGCTATCGCATCAAACGCCATTCCTTCCACATCGGCTTCTTCTTTAATCTGCTTGTTTCGATCACGTTCAACGACCTCGTTTTTTTCAACCATTTGTTGTTGCAGTTCAGCAACTCTTCCGGGTTTTTCGTTTTTCCGTTTCACTGCTACCTCCGGCTCAGCAGCCGCAAAAGCAACCGCATCTATCTCTGCCATTTCCATCACTCCACCACGCGCATTCATAAATACCGGACGTGGTCGTGGACGTGGGTGGTGGTATAAGTAGAACACATAATTCGTTGAATACTCACTGATTTCTTGTAAAATTGAGTCAAAGCCTTTAGCAGAAATTTCAATCAAACTATCTTTTGTAATATCAAATTTCGGAAGTGTAAAATTTCCTACCGTATCGGTTAGTACCGAACGACCCGAATTTTTGAGCGTCACTTTGGCTCCCGAAATACCTTTCCCTTTATAGGCATCGTGTACGTTTCCCGAAAAAATGGTTTTCTCCGCTTCGTACGCAAACACGGGTTTCGGTTCATTCAAAATCTGTTTCCAGGTGTAGCGTCTCCATCCGCTTGTAAGCAGCAAATTATCCAAGGCATCCTTTGCTTTTGCTTCTTTTTTATCGAAATAAAAATTCGGTTCAAACACACTTTCTTTCAGCTCAGGTT